>SKGU01000140.1 GCA_007117255.1 Natronohydrobacter sp.
CTAGCTCGATGCGATAGGTGAGTCGCGGGCTTGGAAACGATGTTTCTGGACATGACCAGACGTGGCCTTGATCTGTAGTTGATTCATGGTCGTTTCTTTGCTTGCTCAGCTCCGGTGTCTTGCGCAATCAATGCTGGCACAGCGTCGTGGCAGCCAGTTCACCCTACTCGTTGCGCTTCGCCACGAAGTGCTTTCCCGACAGTGAGCTTCAGACACTGTAGGTCAAAGGATGCGCTTGCGGTGAAACGAGGTTCAATTCTACGAGCGCAGCATCGGGAAGCTGGGCGGAAATATTTCATGGACAGCAGGATGCGCGAAAGTACGATCAGGGTAGCGCGCGACAAGGCCATCAAACTGACTTTGCGCGCGTTTGCGCGCAGCGCGCATGTCCAGCCCTGCGACTTCTCCCTCATGCATCGACAGTCGGCCATCGACAAAGACCGTTCGCGTGATACGTCCAGTCGCGCCAAGCACCAGCGACTGGATAGGGTCAATGGTCGGCGCAATCATGGGATCACACAGATCGAACACGGCGATATCTGCGCGCGCGCCCGGTTCAAGCCGCCCCAGATCGCTGCGGCCCAGCACCTGCGCTCCGCCAAGGGTTGCAAGATTGAACATATCGGCGCTGCTCACCGCGTCCGGGCGATCATCAACCAGCCGCGCAACCATGCTTCCTATGGCCATGTTCATCACCATATCGGGGGGCGCTGTGTCCGTTCCCATGCCGACCTCGATACCCATGTCCAGACATTGGCGCAGCGAACGCAACGCTGCCCCTGAGCGCGCCATCACAAGCGGGCAATGTACGATCGATACGCCATGGTCCCGATACAGCTTCAGGTCTGCTTCTGTGGCAACATTTGCATGCGGCGCGATAAGCCGCGATGCCAGGGCGTTGATCCGCGCCAGCCATTGTGGTGCGGTCGTGCCGTGCAAGGCCTGAACCGTGTCGCGTTCCATGATGCCCTGAGCACAATGCAATCGCACGCGCACATCCATATCATCCGCGACTGCCATCGTTCGACGCAAAAGCGTTTCGGTACAAGTCTCTACGCGGTCAGGTGCCAGCAATCCGCGTACCAGCCCGTTTCCGGCACCGTCCCAAGCGCGGATAAAATCAACCGCCACATCAAGACCTTCGAGGCCGCGGGTTTCATTGAACTGCGGACGCAGATCGCCCGGTCCCTCGCAGACCATCCCGCCGCTGCGATATGCCGGTCCAAGATAAACCCGCAGTCCAAGATCAATCGCAGCCTGTGCTGCTGCATCGAACTCTGCACGCGTCTCGCCCCATTCACGATAGAAAAGCGAGGCTACGGGCAGGGCCGTAGTTATGCCGTTCAAAAGAAGCTGCGCGAAGGTAAATTTCTTCTGAAATGCCAATTCCTCAGCGTTGTACATTTCATAGGGGCCGCGCTCGATATAGCTGCGTGGCCAGACGCGACCCTTGGCCCATGCGGGTTGGTTGTCGACACCCAGAAGCGTTGTGTCGAGGTCGGACAGGGCGTCCAGATCGATGAATCCGGGTGATAAAAGGGCGGCGCCAAAATCGATACGACGCGCCACCTCGCCGTCAAATTGCGGGCCGACATAAAGAACGCCACCGTCTTCTATGACAACCTCACCATCGCGCAGCAGGCGATGTTGACCGCCTTCATGGGCTACAATCCAGTCTGCCTTCAGGGCTGTGCGGCCCTCTGGGCGCGTGCCCAGTTCGATATCATCCAGATGCATCAGGGGGCCTTTCTCAGTGCTGTGCCATTTCGGGCTGTCACGCGCCCGGCTTTCACGACCAATGGGCGCGGGGCATCGGACACAGCGCCCTCGGCCAATGTCTCGGCATTCAGCAAGGTCAGATCAGCAATGCATCCGACCTCAAGCCCGTATCCTTCCAACCCCATGACGCGCGCGCCTCCGGTGCTGCAGATCTCCAGCGCAAAGGCCAGGTCTGCATCGGACCGCAAATTGTTGCGCATCGCGATGATCCGCGCGCGGTCGATCATGTCAGGGCGGTTCAGTGGGCTCCATGTGTCGCGTACGCCGTCGCAACCCGCACCCAACCGCACACCGGCGGCCTGAAGCCGCTTGACCTGCGGCACTTCGCGCGACGGCGCGCCTGTCGTCAGGATGGCGATATCGCAGGCAGCCAATTCGTCTATCAAGGCTTCGGTCGCATGCCAGTCATTCATGCCCAAACAGAAGGCGTGGCTGACGGCAACCTTGCCTTGCATGCCGAGTGCGCGCGTGCGTTCCATGATCAATTCCAGCGCGAAAGCGCCCAATGTGCCCGCTTCGTGCAGATGAATATCAACGCCCTTGCCGTGTTTTTGCGCCAGTGCGAAGACGGCATCGAGGTGGCCTGTCGGGTCACGGTCCATGCCGGACGGATCAAGGCCGCCGACCAGATCGGCCCCCGATGCAAGCGCCTTGTCCATCAGCTCCAAGGTGCCCGGTCGCACAAGCAGCCCGGATTGCGGAAAGGCCACGATTTCGATATCGAGGATGCCCCGCAAGGCATCGCGGGTTTGCAGCACGCCTTCAACCATCGCAAGGCCGTGTTCGGTGTCGATATCGACATGACTGCGCGCATGCGTGCAGCCGGCCCCCACAAGCGCCAGTGCATGACGCATGGACTGGCGGTGCGGGTCCAGCCCAAGACGGTGGCGTTCTGCGCGCTCGTTGTCGATCATGGCGCGCAGGTCTGTGCCGACGGCATTCTCATACCAGCCAAGGCCCATTACCGTTTTGTCGAGATGAGTGTGGGCCTCCACCAGACCGGGGATCGCAATAGCTCCGCCGCAGTCTTCCACAGTCTCTCCTGACGCTGCAAGCGAAGGCGCGATTTCGGCGATCCTGCCCGCCAGCACCCGCATATCAACCGCAGCGCCCCCCATGGGTCGTAGATTGCGCAACAGCAGATCGGTCATGACGCAAGCCTTTCGAAGCCGCCGGGCTTTTGTAACGGCGCAGCGTAGCCGCCGGTTTTGGATGTGTGATAGCCTGACGCCGCGAGGGCTTCGGCGAGGGTCACTGCGGCAGTCACCCCATCGATGACAGGAATTCCGCATTCCGCACTCAGCCAGCGCGTCAGCGATGTCATGCCCGCGCAGCCCAGCACGACCGCATCCACATTGTCCGATTTCTGCGCCGCGCGCACAGCATGCAGCAGTTTGGCCCGCGCTGTCCCCTCGTCTGTCTCGAATGCCAGAACGGGAAGGTTGACGGCATGCACCCCCCGACATTGGCGTTCCGCCCCATAGGCCGACACAAGGTCCTCGATGATCGGGACCGATCGCGGCAGGGTCGTGACCACCGAGAAGCGCACGGCTACTGTTGTGGCGAAATGCACTGCGGCCTGACAGGTGCCCACCACTGGCGCCAAGGCCACTTCGCGCGCGGCGCGCAGGCCGGGGTCATCGAAACAGGCGATCACATGCGCGGCGGCCCCACGTCCGTCAGCCGCATGAATGGCGTCCAGCATGCCAGGCACGGATAGCGCTTCATCTGTATATCCTTCGATCGAAACCGGACTTGCTGTGCCACCGCTGACCTCTATGCGTGCGCCGGGCCTTGCCACTTCACGCGCAGCGCTTGCGATCTGTTGGGTCATCTCATGCGAGGCATTGGGGTTGATGACATGAATAAGCATCACTTCGATCCTTGCGGCGGGGTCAGTTGCGCAGCCTCGTGAACATGCATCCCGGCGGGCTTGCACAACTCGAACTGTCTGTCGCTGACGATGTAATTATCGGCATGAAGCCGGGCGATCGGCTGATAGACTTCTGGGTTCACATAGCGTCCCTGTGCATCCAGACAGTCTTTGCGCACATGCATCTCGAGCACTTCGCCCAGAACAAGTGCACGATTTGGGTAATCTATGATCCGCTCGACCCTGCATTCCATCGCGCAGGGTGTTGCTAAGGCACGCGCAACGTCAATCTGTCGGCATGGCGCAGCCTCAAGCCCGGAAAAGGCGAATTCATCGACATCCGGCGCGAAATTCACGCCGCACAGGATCATGGCATCCGCCATCGCCATATCGACCATATTGACCACGAATTCACCACTGCGGCGGATATTGTTCATTGTGTCCTTCTCGCGCCCGTCAGGACGGGACTGAATGCCCAGAATGACAATGGGCGGGTCTTGCGAGAAGACGTTGAAGAAGCTCATGGGCGCAGCATTGGTGTGACCGGCCTGCGCGCGTGTGCTGACCAGTGCAATCGGGCGCGGGCCGATGAAATTGGTCAGCAGCCGGTAGCGGTCAGCCGGAGGAAGCTGCGTGAAGTCGAATTGCATCATACTGCTCCGGCTGCGGCTGGGGCGGTTGTCGGTGCCGACAATCGCCCCTCTTGCACGGCATGGCAGCGCGCATGCCCTGTTGCCGACGCGATAAACTCCGGCATCTCTGTCTTGCAACGCGCATTGGCATGCGGGCAGCGCGGATGAAAGTGGCACCCCGGCGGCGGCGTGATGGGATTGGGGACTTCACCGGCGGGCCGTTCAATGTCGCGGTTGCTCATCGAGATATCCGGCACAGTGTCCAGCAGCAGGCGGGTATAGGGATGTTGCGGCTTGGCGAATATCTCGGCGGCAGGGGCCAGTTCGACCAGTCGCCCCAGATACATCACACCAATCCAGTCAGAGATGTAATTGACCACAGCCAGATCATGGCTGATGAACAGGTAGGTCAGGCCCAATTCGCGCTGCAGCTCGCGCATCAGGTTCAGGATTTGCGCCTGCACCGACACATCGAGCGCGGATGTCGGCTCGTCGCAAACCAGAAACTCCGGCTTTGTCGATATGGCCCGTGCGATTGAGATACGCTGACGTTGACCGCCCGAAAACTCATGTGGGAACTTGTCACCGTCAGCAGCGCCCAGCCCCACGAATTCCAGCAACCGGTCCACCTCTCGGCGTCGTGCCTCGGGGTCAGGATGCGTGCCGAAGGATTTCATCGGCTCTGCGATGATCCGGGCAACGCGCCAGCGCGGGTTGAGGCTGGCATAAGGGTCTTGGAAAATCATCTGCATGCGACGGCGGACATGGGCCGGTTTGCCCGCGACCTGTCCCGCAAGCTCGGCGCCCTCGAAACGGATACTGCCGCCACTGGGGCGGGTCAGACCCATGATCAATTTGGCCACTGTGGATTTTCCACATCCCGACTCGCCCACCAGACTGAGTGTCTGGCCACGCTGAATGGTGAAATCCACCCCATCCACCGCTTTGACGAGCTGCCGCTCGCTGCGCTCGATCACGCGGTTGATGAAAGGCTTTGACAGATCGAAGCTCTTGCGCAGGCCAGAGACTTCCAGAAGCGGTGCTTCGTTGTGATGGCTCATGTCGCGGGCTCCTTGCTGAACAGGTGACAGGCGACTGCGCCTTGAGTGTCCTCAACGAGACCGGGGCGCAGACGGGTGCAGATATCCATCTGCTTCGGGCAGCGCGGGTTGAAGGCGCAGCCTTCGGGCCGTGCCGTCAATCGCGGCATCGCACCGTCGATCTGAGGCAGGATGTCGGGCTTCTCTCCGATGCGCGGGATCGAGGCCATCAATCCGGCAGTATAGGGATGGCGCGGGGCGCGCAGCACATCAGCGACCGCGCCCACCTCTATCACGCGCCCGGCATACATCACGGCGACACGGTCCGCCGTTTCGGCAATCACACCCATGTCATGCGTCACCAGAATGACTGAGGCCCCGGTTTCCTTGCACAGCTTGCGAAGCAGCGCGATGATCTGTGCCTGAACGGACACGTCCAGCGCCGTTGTCGGCTCATCCGCAATGATCAGACGCGGTTCTGCACAAAGGGCCAGTGCAATCACGACACGCTGGCGCATGCCCCCTGAATATTGGTGCGGATAGGTATCCACGCGCTTTTCAGGCGCAGGAATGCCGACCCGGCGCAGCCAGTCGATCGCGCGCGCTCGCGCGCTTCATGGCGGGTCATTTTAAGATGCGTCTGGATCGTCTCGATCAGTTGTTCGCCAACCGTCAGAACCGGGTTGAGACTGGTCAGCGGGTCCTGAAAGATTGCTCCGATCTGCCGCCCGCGCATGCGGCGCATCGACTCGCGGTCAAGGTTGTCGATGCGCTTGCCATTCAGACGGATCTCTCCGCGCGCAATTCGGCCCGGTGGCTCGATCAGCCCGATGATGGCGGCCCCCGTCATCGATTTTCCAGCGCCCGATTCACCTACCATGCCAAGGATCTCCCCCGGCGCGACTTCGAGGCATACATCTTCGATTGCGGTCAGTGTTCCACGGCGGGTAGGAAATTCGACAGTCAGGTTTTCGACTTCAAGCAAGGTCATGGCGCTTACCTCAGTTTCGGATTGAGTGCGTCACGCAGCCAATCCCCCAGAAGGTTGACGGACAATACCAGCACCACCAGCACGACAGAGGGGAAGATCACCACCCACCAGATGCCAGAAAACAGGTACTCATTGCCGATACGGATCAATGTCCCCAGACTTGGCTGGGTCGCGGGCATCCCGACCCCCAGAAAGGACAGGGTTGCTTCGGTCAGCACGGCCATGCCCAGATTGATTGTTGCAATCACCAGCACCGGGCCCATCACGTTGGGCATGATGTGATTGAACATGATACCTGGTCCTGAAATGCCGTTGATACGCGCGGCTTGCACATATTCCTTGCCCCGCTCAACCATGGTTGAGCCGCGCACTGTGCGGGCGTATTGCACCCAGTTGGTCAGACCGATAGCCAGGATCAGGACATAGATCGCAGCATCCTGATGCTGACTGGGCGGCAGGATACCGCGTGCAATTCCATTGACCAGCAAGGCGACAAGGATCGCAGGAAAGCTGAGCAGCACATCTGCGAACCGCATGATCACCGCATCCACCATGCCGCCCAGGAAGCCACCCAGCAGGCCAAGCGATATGCCAATGACCGCAGCCAGAATGACACTGGCGAAGCCTACAATCAGCGACAGGCGCAATCCGTAGAGAATGGAAGAATACACATCACGCGCCTGCACATCCGTGCCCAGAAGGAAGTCGCGCGAACCACCTTCCACCCAGAAGGGTGGCAACTCACTGTTCCACAATTCCAGTTCAGCGATATTGAACGGATTTTGCGTTGCGAGTTGTGGGGCGAATATGGCCGCACCAAACATGATCACCAGCAAAGTACTGGAAATCAGCGCGATTTTCGAATGCCGGAAGCTCCATGCAAGGTCGCTGTCCCAGACACGTGCGAGGGTCGAATTGGGCATTTTGCTGATCCTTCCGCTCAGTGTCCGCCGCCGGCAGGCCCGGCATCATCCACGCGCAAGCGCGGATCGATGCTGGCATAAAGCAGGTCGACACTGGTGTTGATGACAACGAAGATGAAACTGACAAGCACCAGATAGGCCGCCATCACTGGCACATCGCCGAAATTGACGGCCTGAATGAACAACGCACCCATCCCCGGCCACTGGAACACGGTTTCGGTAATGATGGCGAAGGCAATCAGCCCGCCCAGTTGCAGCCCGAAGATCGTGATGACAGGGATCAGCGTATTGCGCAGCGCATGTCTGAAATTGATGGCGCGATCACGCAGTCCCCGTGCCTTGGCAAACTTGATATAGTCGGTGCGCAGCACCTCCATCATCTCCGCGCGCACAAGACGCATGATCAGTGTCAGCTGGAATAGGCAGAGCATGATCGAGGGCAGGATCAGCGCCTTCAGCCCGCTGGCTGTCAGAAAGCCCGTGCTCCACCAGCCGATATCAACCACTTCGCCCCGGCCGAATGAGGGCAGCCAGCCCAACCAGACCGAAAAGACGAGGATCAGCAAAATGCCGGTGACGAAGGTGGGTAGAGAAATTCCCACGAGGGACATGAATTGCAGCATCTGCGCATTGAAGCTGTGTGGCCTGAGCGCAGTGTAGATCCCAAGCGGAATGCCCACGACCAGCGACAGGACAGCGGCTACAAGAACAAGCTCTGCAGTGGCCGGGAAGCGTTCTGACAGGAGGGTGCTGACAGGTCGCGCATTACGCCAGGACAGCCCGAAATCACCCGTTGCGGCACGCGCAATAAAGCGGCCATATTGCACAAAGAGCGGTTGGTCGAGACCAAGTCTTTCCCGCACTTCCGCGCGTTCCTGTTCGGTCGCATGTTCGGGGACCATGGAACTCACCGGGTCGCCCATGAACCGGAACATCATGAATGCGATAAGCGCGACGGCCAGCATCACGATAATGGCCTGAATGATACGGCGGATCAGAAAGCCCAACATGGCTCACTCCTTTTGCGCGAAATGGGAGCGCATCCCGGCGACAAGCACCGGAATGCTGGTTCGGCATGATTACCGGTCGATGCGCACATGCCACAGGCGGACAAGATCATCGGCAGACTGAAAAACATCCACTTCGTCACGCGCGGCCCAGGCGAGCGGCTGTTGATGAAGTGGTAGCCAGGCCATTTCTTCCTTGGCGATGCTGAACGCCTCGACCATCATGGCAATGCGGGCGTCCTGGTCCAGTTCAACTGCGGCAGCTTGCGTCAGCTCATCCACACGTTCGTTGTGATACTGGCCCGGGTTCCATGTCCCATAGCTGCCATCGGGCGAATGCAGCATCGCCGACAGAACACTGAAGCCATCCAGCATGGGCAAAGTGGCCCAGCCCATCATGAACATATCCGTCTGGCCGGTTTGCGCCCGCTCGAAATGAATTTGACGCGGTTCCGCGACCAAGCGCGGCTCAAGCCCGACCCGTGCCAGCATGGCCGCCATCGCCTGACAAATGCCTTCATCATTCACATAGTTGTCGTTGGTGCAGTTCATGTTGAAGGTGAAGCCGTCCGGAAAGCCCGCCTCTGCAAGAAGCTCTCTGGAGCGATCGGGATCATGGGGCAGGCGTTCGTTCAGCTCGGGCGCAAAACCCGGCACCTCTGGTGCGATCAGTGCTGCGGTGTTACGCGATTTACCGCGCATGATCCGCTCATGAATCAGGTCCATATCGATCGCATGCTTGATGGCACGACGCACGCGGATATCCTGCAACGGATTACCTTCGACATTTCCGTCGTTCAGTGTGTCGGTCAGGTTGAATCCCATCATGATTGTGCGCAGGCCTGGGTTTTCCAGCATGCGCACGCCCGGTGCTGCCTCAATACGGGCGGCATCCTGCAAGGGCGCAGGCTGGATCAGGTCGATCTCGCCCGATAGAAGGGCTGCAACACGCGTTGCCGCGGAAGAGATTGGTCTGTGCTCGATGCGTGTCAGGTTATGCTGCGGCTCATCCCACCAGTCAGCATTGTTGACAAGGACTGTCTGCGAATCCGGGCGACGGCTTTCGACCATAAAGGGGCCGGTCCCGTTAGCATTTGAGGTGGTATATCCTTCCTCGCCCTGATTGGCATTGATCGGCTCGACCGCATTGTTTTCGCGCATCCAGCCAGCATCCATGATGAAGATGTTGGTCAGGAAATTGTTCAGCAGGGGCGACGGCCCGGCCATGATCAGATCAACTGTCAAATCATCTACGATTTCGACATCCACCAGCCCCGGCAGGTTTCCGCGCAGGGGGGAATTCGGGTGGACCGCGCGCATGAGAGACATGGCGACATCTTCTGCATCGAAGGTTTCACCTCCATGAAATGTCACGCCTTCCCGAAGGAAATAGCGAATCCGCGTGGGTTCAATGATCTCCCAGTGTGTTGCCAGAGCCGGTTCGATTTCCAGTTGCGGACTGTAGCGGACCAAGGGCTCATAGATATTGTGCACAAAAATGTTGTCATAGCTTGACGTGACACCATGCGGATCGAAGCCGTAAATGTCGGCCGAAGCTCCGAAGCGCAATGTTTCGGCAGTTACCGCAGTCAGCCCTATGCCAAGGATAACCCCGGCTGTCGCTGTGAGGATTGAGCGTGATTCCATGTCTGTTTCTCCTGTTGAGTGGGTGTCGGCTTTTATTTCTCTCGCATCTTCGTGTGCGAGCTTGAGAATCATGTTTGCAGATGTCTGCAATTTTGTCTACAATTTTGTTGATGATGTGTTACTTTATTGTTGTTTTCTTTGTAGACTGCTTAGATATTGTCCAACCCACCAGCCGAGGAGCGCAGACAATGAATGATATGCCATCAAGCACTGCCTTGCCGCAGGACATCATCTATGCGCGAATCTGGGACGCTATTGCGGAACGAAAGCTGCGACCCGGAACGCGTCTGAAGGAAGAGCAGCTTGCCGAGCTTTTCACAGTCAGCCGTGCGCGGGTCAGGCAGGCTCTTGCCGCGCTGGAGCGCGACGGTCTTGTGACGATTTACAGAAATCGCGGCGCCTTCGTTTCAGAACCCTCGATTGAAGAGGCCCGTGACGTTTTCTTCGCGCGGCGCATGATTGAGGCGCGATTGGTAGAGCGCCTTTGCGCCAATCCCAAGTCAACCGCCATTGCGCGACTGCGAAAACACCTGGAGGCCGAAAAAGCGGCGCACCTTGCGCAGAATCGCAAAGAGACCATTCATCTGTCGGGTCAGTTTCATTTGCTGATCGCCGAACTGGCCGGATCAAGATATCTGTGGCAAGTTTTGCGGGATCTTATTTCGCGAACCTCCCTGATCACTGCAATTTACCAGTCTCATAGTGATACAGCTTGTGGGCCGGATGAACACGGCCAGATTGTTGATGCGATTGCACAAGGCGACTCTACACGCGCAAACCGCCTGATGGAGCATCACCTCGAACATATTGAAATGGCACTTGATCTGACCGACGAGAAAGAGCGCAGCACCGATTTGCGGGATATTCTGGGCTGATGGGTGGGCAGAAGGATATCCATGACCTCGTGATTCAATGTGACACGATCATCACATTGGATCATGGCCGACGCGTTCTGGAAAAGGGCTGGATCGCAATCGACAAGGACAGGATTGCCGCTTTGGGCCAAGGCGTGGCACCGGCAGCACGCAACGTTATCTGCAAACCGCAAATGATCGCTATGCCCGGCCTTATCGATGCCCATGCACATGCCGGTCATGGGTTGGTCCGCGCGGCCGGTGACAGCAATGGCGAAAGATGGTTTGACATCTGCGAAGCGATATATGCGCGCCATGCGACGCCAGAATTCTGGTATGCAGAAGCGCATCTTGCGCAGCTGGAGCGCGTTCTCGGTGGTGTCACCACAGCCGTTTCGCTGTTGGGCGGTGGGGCAGATGTCATGCGCACGGATAGCCCTGAAGCAGGTGATGCACATTGCCAAGCCACAATTGAGTCCGGGCTGCGAACAATCCTGGCCGTGGGGCCGTCGCGACGCCCGTTTCCCAAGACTTATGGTCGCTATGATGAACGTGGCGCGCACCTAAGCTTTGATCTGGCGTTCGACACACAGCTTGACGTGTCTGCTCAATTGATTTGCGATCACAACGATATTCTAGAGCGCAGGACCGGAGTATGCCTTGTTGCCCCTGTCTATACAGACGCACATCTGGCGAGTTTCGGGACCGAGATAAATGCGCTCTGTGACAAGGTGATGGAACTGCGCGAGGCACTTGGAGTGATCTTCATGCAAGATGGCCATCGCAGTGGAAGTATTGCGACTGCTCATGCGCTTGGCCAACTTGGCCCCTGGGCAGCTTTGGCGCATTGCGTAGACCTCACATCCGAGGATCTGAGAGCCTTGCAGATGTCAGGTGCGAGCGTCATTCATAACCCCAGTTCGATCATGTCAATCCTTGGTCGCTGTCCGGTCCCTGAACTGTTGGACCTTGGTGTGAATGTGGCGCTTGGCTCCGACGCTGCAGCACCCGATCGCGGGTATGATATGTTCCGCCACATGGCGCAGTGCATGCATTATCACCGGCGCCACTTTCGCGACCCTACTGTTCTGACCGAAGGCAAGACACTGGAGATGGCGACAATCGGCGCGGCCCGCGCGCTTGGACTTGATCATGAGCTTGGCTCGCTTGAGGCGGGCAAAAAAGCCGATATCATCCTTATTGACGGGTTCAAGCCGCATCTCTACCCGCCGGTGATGCCGCTGAACAGGGTCACGCATTTCGCCACTGCGGCAGATGTGGACACTGTCATCGTGAATGGCGCGATCATAATGGAAGAGCGGCGCCCCTTGCGTGTGTCTGTTTCCGAAATCCTTGAACGTGCGGATGCCAGCGCCAGAAACGTTTTCCATCAAGCCGGTCTGGAACGCGACCGCCACGAGGCCGATGATATCTGGGGACGTAGCCGTGTTGCAGATAGCACATATCGCGCTGCCGGCAGCTAGATATAGAAAACAGCAGATCGTTGCGCCCATATACATATCGCCAACAAGTCTTGCCAGATTGCGCTCGTTATCGCGTTTGAACACACCGTTTTGCGTATGCCAGCCTATGGTAATCCAGAGCATGATTGCATCTGGCAGCTTGAACCACAGGCGTCTGGCAATACTTCCAAGAGCACCCAGCTTGGTGTCGGCCACTTCAGGAGCCTGATGATGGTATCATTTGCCTTGACGATCTTTCGTTTCTTGCGCGCGCTGCGACGGGCGTGGCGCGACGCACTGTTTCGCTCCAGTTTCTATCTGCTTTTGCTCATTCTGTTTTCTGGAACCATGTTCTATGCGACGGTCGAGGGGTTGCCATGGGTGGACGCAATTTACCTGAGCGTCGTCACACTCACGACCTTAGGCTATGGCGACCTTCATCCGGTGACAGACGCGGGAAAGCTGTTCACCATCGTCTACCTTTTTACAGGGATGGGTGTTGTCATAACGGTTGTGACCCGTCTGGCCCGCGCAATGTTCCATGAGCCGGACACCAGACACGGTGATCCCCAGGATTAGGACGCGGTAGTTTGCGCCACCTGCGCTGGAATGATCATCACCAACAGAACGGTTTAATCCGGTGTACTATGTGCTGTCGCCAGTGCGTCTATGCGCGCGTCAGTCCAGTCTGGAAGATCCAGCAGCATCGCCCAGGCACGGGCATAGCTGGTGAAATCATAGTTATGCCCGAAGCCTCTGGGTGGTTTTACTGCTGTCATGATATCGACGCCAAGTTGCAACACGGTGACAATCGGCAACCATCGAAATCCCGGTGACACATCCGGCCCGCGCGGCGTTGCCATCCAAGCCGGGCGACGCCATGTCGCACGCGGGTCGAAAAACACAACAGCATCGCTGGCATGTTGAAGATAGAGAATACGAAACCTGCCCCAAGATGTCGTGTAATCCGATTTAAGGCCGGTTTGGTTCATGAACCGTACAGCACTGCCATCGCGGTAACTGGGCAACCATGCGGGTGAGCCAGGATTGCGGTTGCGGGTGACTTCCAGCCATGTCGGGCTGCTGAATGGTGCACCTACCCAGAGCGCGCCATTGAAGGGGTCGCCCACAACCTGATGCAGGTCATGGCTTTGGTCAGAATTCAACGATCCAAGGCTGAGCCCATTCAGATACAGCGCAGGGCGCGCGTCGGTGGGCAATTCGCGCCAGTGATCATAAACCGCGGAAAATACGGCGCGCGCGGTTTCCACACCGTATTCGGGATCGGTCAGCAGCGCGATCCAACTCGCCAGATATGAGTATTGCACCGAAACAGTCGCAACATCGCCGCCCAGCAGGTATTCCAGTGCCTGCTGTCCGGCCGGGTCAACCCATCCCGTGCCAGTCGGTGTGGCAATGACCAGCGTGCTGCGTGAAAACGCGTCAATACGTTGGAGTTCTTCCAGCGCAAGAAGCGCTCGTGCTTCTGGGTCGGGGGCCGAGTTCAGCCCGACATAGACGCGCAAAGGCTCCATCGCTTCAGCCCCGGTCAAGGCGGCAATCCGCGCCTGATCGGGGCCTGCAGCCACCATCGCGCGCCCCATCCGGCCAAGGCTGTCCCAGTCCACCAAAGAGCCCTCGGCCCCGGTTTTGCGGGGGTCTTGCGGGCGCGGGCTGGCTTCCTCAAAGCGGCCATCCAGTCCCGCATAGATGCGATCGGCGGTGTTCAGTGCGCCGCGCACGATCACGCCGTTGCCGATATTCCAGAAAACTATGGCAGTCAGCAGGATCGAGATCAAAAGCGCCTGTGGGCCGGGCAGAACGCGCGCCAAATTGTCAGACAAGCGCGCAATCAGCCACTTGGCCAGCCGTGCCAACCACAGCAGCACCAGAAAAACTGCCGCAGCACCACCAGCAATCGAGAAAGGGCGCCCAGTTTCAACAGGTGCCATGGCAAGAAGCGCACGCAACCCGTTTTGCCAGTCCGATGCAACCCAGAGTGCCGACGCCGCCGCAATCAGACAAACGACCGCGATAAAACTGTGAACACGCACCCGCAACGCGGGACTGAACATGGGCAATTGCAGTCGATACCAGATCGTCGCGATCAGCAGCCCCACTGCATAGCCTGCCGCAATGCTGAAACCGCTGAGCACCGCTTGCACATAGGTATCACGCGGCACAAGGCTTGGGGTAAGGGACGCGATGAAAAACAGCGTCGCGAGCGGTATTGCGGGAGTAACAGGGCGCGGCAACACGGTGAGTAGGTATTTTTGCATAAGCGCCCTTGTGGTTATCTTAGTCGCAAACGGAAGCAAAAGAAGCTTTGGATCAGTCTTCGATCTGATGGCCAGAATGTAGCCATACTTCCTGATTCGAACAGCCCTTAGAGCAATTGTCGAGGAACATGGCATTTGTTCCACGACAAACAATCAGCGGTACGATACCGGCCTCTCGGTCAGAGCCAACATTCGTGTTTTTGCGATCAGCGCCTGTACATGGGCTGGTGCAAAAAGCGTGCGACATGTGGGGCACGCTGGATTCGATGCCGCCGATCAAGCAAGTTTGCGTGACGCCCCAAGAGTTTTGCCGCACCCAACCCGCCGGATTCTGTCAACCGCGTCAAGCATCAGCTTGCACGTCCTGACGCTGTGTGCCCAGCCCCTCGATGCCCAGTTCAACGACATCTCCTGCCTTCAGATAGCGCGGCGGCTTCATTCCAAGCCCTACACCGGGTGGCGTGCCGGTCGATATCACATCTCCGGGATGCAAGGTCATGAAATGCGACAGGTAACTGACCAGATGTGCCACGCCATAGACCATAGTTGTCGTTGCCCCGTCCTGCATGATCTGGCCATTTACCTTGAGCCACATTTTCAGATCCTGCGGATATTTCACCTCATCGCGCGTCACCAGCCAGGGACCAAGCGGGCCGAATGTGTCGCAGCTTTTGCCTTTCGTCCATTGGCCCTGACGTTCTACCTGATATGCGCGTTCGCTGATGTCATTCATGATCGCATAGCCTGCGACATACGACAGGGCTTGCGCCTCGGGCACATATTTGGCGCGTGTTCCGATGATCACGGCAAGCTCGACCTCCCAGTCGGTCTTTTCTGACCCACGAGGCAACAGGGTTGGATCATTCGGCCCGCATAGTGCCGAAGTTGCTTTCATGAACAAAATCGGTTCTGAGGGTACTTTGGCACCGGTTTCTGCGGCATGATCAGAATAATTAAGCCCGATGCACATGATCTTGCCAATTCCGCCCACACATGGTCCAAGACGCACAGCTTCGGGTGCGGTTGGAAGGGTGGCTGGGTCAATCTGACGCAAACGTTCAAGTCCATTATCCGACAAGACATTTGCCGCGATATCCGGCACATATGCGGACAAGTCGCGGATCGTCCCGTCTTCGTGCAAAAGCCCCGGTTTCTCGGCACCCGGTTCGCCCCAGCGTAGCAGTTTCATGGAATTTCTCCTCTCTCAGGTATTGGCCCAGCCGCCATCGATGATATGGCATTGTCCGGTGACGAACGCACTTTCATCAGAGGCCAGCCAGACCACAAGTGACGCGATTTCTTCTGGCTGGCCGATGCGCCCCATCGGCTGGCGTTCCACAAATGCCGCACGCGCAGTCTCGTAATCGCCCATCGCCGCCATGCGCCCTTCAAGTGAGGGGCTTTCCACGGTTCCGGGACAGATCGCGTTGCAGCGAATGCCCTGCTTCACGAAATCCGCCGCAACCGATTTCGTCAGGCCGATCACGCCCGCCTTGGTGGCACCATACACAAAGCGATTGGGCGCGGCGATGATCGAAGATGCGACCGAGGACATGTTGATGATACTGCCCCCGCCCGCAGCCAGCATTCCCGGCAGAAAGGCGCGGATCATGCGGTACATGGCCGTCATGTTCAGATCCATGCTGA
>SKGU01000373.1 GCA_007117255.1 Natronohydrobacter sp.
AGGCCCAGGCCGCTTCCACCTCGTCGCCACGCATGAACAGCGTCTGGTTGCCCCGTATCACATCCATGATCAGCCGTTCATAGGCATCGGGGATATCCAGATCATTGCCCAGCGCTTCGGCGAAACTCATATCAAGGGCCACATCTTTCAGACGCATCCCACCCGGCCCCGGTTCCTTGATCATGACTCGCAGGTCCATGCCTTCATCGGGTTGCAGACGGATCGCCAGCACATTTTCGCGCCAACTGTTCGACTCGCCAAAGATCGAATGCGGTGGCTCCTTGAATGTGACCGCGATTTCCGAGACCCGCCCGCGCATCCGCTTGCCAGTGCGCAGATAGAACGGCGTCCCTTTCCAGCGCCAGTTTGACACATGGAGCTTCATCGCAATGAAGCTTTCTGTTCGGCTGTCCGGGTTTCCGGCTTCAGTAAGGTAATCGTCCTGCCCGGCCCCGCGATACTGGCCACGCACGAATTCGCCGGGTCGCAACGGGTCCAGCGCACGGATCACTTTCAGTTTTTCATCGCGCATCGCATCCGGCTCGAAACAGTTGGGCGGTTCCATCGCAATCAGGCACAAAAGCTGCATCAGATGGTTCTGCACCATGTCGCGCATTGCGCCCGAATGATCGTAATATTCCCCGCGCCCACCGACGCCGACAGTTTCGGCGACCGTGATCTGCACATGATCCACGAATTGCGAATTCCATAATGGTTCGAACAGGATATTGGCAAAGCGCACTGCCATCAGGTTCTGAACCGTTTCCTTGCCCAGATAATGATCAATCCGGTAAATCTGATCTTCATGGAAATACTCGGCCAAAGCCTGATTGAGCGCGCGCGCGGTTTTCAGATCCTTGCCGAAGGGTTTTTCCACCACGATCCGCGAGGCGCGATCCGCGATCCCGCGCTGGTGCAACCGCTGCGCCAGATCGCCAAACAGGGCAGGCGCGACCGAGAAATAGAACGCATGTACCCTGCCCTTCTGTATCAGTTCTGCAAGGGCATCCCAGCCAGCCGTGCCTTTTGCGTCAATCGTGACATAACGCAGCATGTCCAGAAAGCCTGCGACAATCTCTGGGACCAGCTCTGCCGGGGTGACAAATTCCTCCAGAGCCTCGCGGACAACGGCCTGAAAGGCTTCATTGTCCATATCCGTGCGCGCTGCGCCGATAATCGTCGCGCCTTCGGGGATCTGCCCTTCCTTCCAGCGCCGATACAGGCCCGGCAGGATCTTGCGTCGCGCCAGATCGCCTGTGGCCCCGAAGATCACAAGATCGAATTGTTCAACCGGAATGACGCGTGCAACCATGATGCCCTCTTGTCTGAAGCCCGGCCCGCAACAGGCACACGGCCAAAAGCGCTGTTAGCGCTATCATCGACCGTCTACACTGACATACACGCGCTGTCCAGAGGCAGGACGCACTACTCAGGCTTCCAATTCGGTATCCCAATACAGGTAATCAAGCCAGCTGTCATGCAAATGGTTAGGCGGAAACCGCCGTCCCAGATTGCGCAACTGCTCGGACTCGGGACGCATCGGTCGGTGGCGCAGCTTCATACCTGCCTCGCGCAGCGTCTTGGAGCCTTTGCGCAGGTTGCACGGTGCGCAGGCGGCAACGACATTTTCCCAGCTCGTTACCCCACCTAGTTTGCGCGGGACAACATGATCAAAGGTCAGGTCATGCCTTGCGCCGCAATACTGGCAGGAAAACTCATCACGCAGGAACAAATTGAAGCGGGTAAAGGCCACACGCTTGCGCGGTTTGACAAATTCGCGCAACACCACAACCGAGGGCACGCGAATTTCCATTCGTTGACTGCGCACCACATGGTCATACTCTGCCAGAATATCCACACGGTCCAAAAACACTGCCTTGACCGCATCCTGCCATGGCCACAGCGACAGCGGGTAATAGGACAAGGGCCGATAATCCGCATTCAACACCAGCGCCGGAAAATGCTTCAGTCCGGCCGGATCGCGCACGAATTCAGTTCTGAAATCACCATCCACAGGTGCTGCCTCCATCTTAGCAGCCCTTAGGGCGTCATCTTGTGCGCGCCCCGCGGGGCCGAAAGCGTGCTGCGCCACAGCACCGCCATGAGCTGCACTATATCTAGCGCGAAGCATCTGGCAAGTGTTTCAGGCACACCAGATGTCGCAGGCGCATCTTTGGCCTGTTTTTGTGACGCGACAACGACAATCGAGGCTACGGATTGCGCTTCAAAGCGAAATTTCTGCACCGACACGGAACAGTTCCGCTTCCAGATCAGCCCGGCGCAGGGGTTTGGTCAGAAAACCCTGAAACCCTGCCTGCAAGAAATCATCACGGCGCCCATTCAAAAGATCGGCCGTCAGGGCAATCACTGGCAGCGCCCCAACCGGGCCGGACCGTTTGCGCAGTTCCGTCAGCATGCTGCGACCATCCATGACCGGCATGTGCATGTCCAATAGCACAAGATCGACCTGCTGATGTTCAAGCATGCTCAGTGCCGCAAGGCCGTTTTCAGCCTCAATGCATATCGGGCCAAGCGGCTTCAATAACCCCTCGACAACCTTGCGATTGATCTGGCTATCATCAACCACCAGTATCCGACGCCCCGCCAACCAACCAAGCCGATCTGCGCCATCTGGCTTTTCTTCGGCGGGCGCGTCGATCAGCGCCGTATCGCCAGCCCGAAATGACAGCTCGAAACAAGACCCGCGACCAGATACGGACTCAACGCTGATATCACCACCCATCAGCCTCGCAAAGCGGCGCGACAGCGCAAGCCCCAGGCCTGTCCCACCATATTCGCGCGAGGTCGAGGCATCTGCCTGCTCAAATGGCTGGAACAGGCGCTTCAGCGTTTCAGGCTCTATCCCGATTCCCGTATCGCGAACCTTGATGAAGACCATCCAGCCGTCATCTGCCTCGGCAGCAGCAAGATGAACGGAAACATGTCCATTTTTGGTGAATTTTACAGCATTCGACACAAGGTTCGCCACGCATTGGCGCGCACGCACCGAGTCGTAGACAACCCGCTCTGGCACAGAAGGATCTGATGTGAAACTTAGTTTCGTATCGTTTTCAGCAGCCCGTGCGCGGAACAGATCGACCGTGCTCTGGATGACGCTGACCAGCCGTTCCGGGCGTGGATCAAGCGAAATCTGGCCGCTCTCGATCTTGGACAGATCCAGCACATCATCAATGATCGCCATCAGCAAGGTTCCGGACTCGCCGATCATCCGCAACGACTCCTGCTGTTCAGCGGTCATTTCAGAGCGTTCCAGGATCTGGGCCATGCCAAGCACACCGTTCAGCGGTGTCCTGATCTCGTGGCTCATATTTGCCAAAAACTCGGTCTTGGCCCTGTTCGCGACCATTGTTTGCTCAAGCGCCTTGCGCAGATCGTCACGGATGACCTGTACACGCGCGACCAGAAGATATCCGAAAATAACACTTGGGGTCGCAACCAGCGCTGCAACAACACCTGCAGTGCTGAATGACAGAACCCGCCAATCGCTGACGGGATCTGCACCCAACCAGCGAATGGCCACAGCCCATAACCCCAGTGACATGGACGCACTGCAGATGACAATCGTGATTATCATGCCGGTATTGTACAGGGTCGGATCACTGCGCTCCGCAAACGTCATCAGGCGCTCGAACCATGACGGCTGACGTGTTGGCTTGGAAAGCTTGTTGCGCATGGGGCATTTCGCCATATGAAAATCAACGCCGCGACGGCACCGACCGCCATGACCGGATAGAGGCCAGTCGCCCCCGCGCCGGTTCACTGGGGCGGACGCTACGTCTCAGATACAAACAGAATGTTAACGCATCGCGGTTTTAGGAGTTCACACCACCAGTGCCCGCATTGCAACCATGCAACGGGATCACCACACGATCAACCTGAAAACACTTAGCCCGGTGGCTACATTATCCGGTCACACTATGCTGGCAACTTGTCGCGCAGGAACGACAGCGCAAGCGACAACCCGTCATGCGCAATCCCATGGCCAGTACCTTTTGAGATGTGACTGTAGGTTTCAAATCCCGCCGCAACCAGCGCGTCGGCAGCCTGTGGCAGGCTTTCCAGCGGCACAACGTCATCCTGATCACCATGGATCAATAGCACAGGGGGTTTCGAGATGGTCTCGGCCTCGAGGTGCTCTGGCTGCATCAGGCGGCCCGAAAACCCCACAACGCCTGCAACCGGTTCAGCGCGGCGCGGTGCGACATGCAGGCTCATCATCGTGCCTTGCGAAAAACCCACAAGCGCCAGACGGTCCGGGGTCAGCCCCTCGTCTATCAGCAGTTTGTCGAGAAAGGCATTCAGATCATCCGCCGCCGCCGCGAGACCCGACAGCGCCTGCTCTTCGCTCGATCCGTCCAGCCATGGGATCGGAAACCACTGAAAGCCCATGGGATTAGCTGTGCAGCGTTCGGGCGCGTCGGGTGCAAAAAACACCGTATCGGGCAGATGCGGCCCCAAGGGATCGGCCAGCCCCAAGAGGTCAGACCCGTCCGCCCCGTAGCCATGCACAAAAACCACAGCCGTTTTGGCCTTGCCGCCGGAAGCAGGCCCCCGGCGTTCGGATGTCAGCGCGCGTGTCATGTGATTCCTTCCCTGTCGGTTTCCACACGGTAATAGGCCCAGAGCATCCCCGC
>SKGU01000045.1 GCA_007117255.1 Natronohydrobacter sp.
AATGACAACCGTGCTCCGGTAGCAGTTGCTGCGTAAGCAGTAACCAAACCGAAACTTAAGCCCTTGCGCTTAGCCGCGTAAGGCGGGGTTCGCAGGCACCTGGCAACAGAAGCCTGCACTTCATTTCCGGTATGTTAAGCATCTGATTTCTTTGTCCTTTCATTTTACAGTTTTCCAATGTTTTACAGTTTTGTCCTGCTTGCGTTCTTTTAGATCGCGCAGAACTGCCTGACCGCCCGCCTTACGATCTGCATATCGGCTGTAGCGTTCGATCATCTCGACCGACATGCCCACCATGTCGCTGATCTGCTGCCCGGTGTATGAGTGTTGCCTGAGCCGGATCACGGCATTCGCGCGCAGACCGTGCCAGACAGCGCCCTCAAGTTCCGGGTGTGCCTCTCTGGCCTTGTCGAAAATCTTCCACATCTGATTCGTGGTGACAGGCTTGCCCGCGTTCTTGCCCGATTCCTGCAGAAGAAATGGACCGGGGCGCTTTTCCCAAGTCGTCATTTCTGCCTCAAGTTCGGCAAAGATCGGGCACCACGGTATCACGCCGGTTTTTTTCTGAGGCAGATTGAAGCCACCATCGTCAACATCGGTCCAGCCCAGCCGCACCACATCGCTGATCCGCTGGCCCGTCCAGCGGCCCAGAAGATACGCGCGGCGCAAGGTGCCGGTGAAGTTGTCATCAGCAATTTTCAGTTGTTCAGGCGTCCAAGGCTTGTGACCCTCGCCCTTATCAAAGTGCGGAACCCCTAGTGTCGGATCACGGCCCAACAATTCACGCGGCCCCATCGCCCAGCGACACATCGCGCGCAGTGCGTCCAGCGTGTTGTTTGCAGTGCCCGGTCGATCAGCGCCTATCTTCTCGACCAGCGCCAGAACGTGTGAAGGGCGCAGGCTTCCTGCAGGCAGATCGCCCCATGCGGCCCTGACATGCTTCAGGTGCCGCTTGTATTGCTCCTGTGTGCCCTTGGTTAGCTTGCGGGGAAGGCTTGGCCATGCGGTGATATAAGCGTCGATCAGCGCGCCCATTGTATCGGTCGCGACCGGCCCGATGATGCCCTGCGCCTGTCTGACTGCATTCCAGAACTCAGGCGTGGTCGGATCATTAGGCAACTTGATACGCGGCCCTTGGTGCGGCGTGTTGCGGCCTATTTGGAAATAGAAATACTCTCGCCCGCGCGACACGACACGATGAACATTGCGCGGCAAGGTGACTTTAGGTGACATTGTTCAGACCCTGCATGTAAGGATCGGCTTCAGGTGACGACGTATGCGCGCCCAGCGCTGCCTCTACCTCCGCCCAATTCCAGCGCACTGAACTGCCAATTCTGACTGGCTTAGGCAGGATGCCGCGCTGCACATAACTCTCAATGGTCGATTCTGACACGTCCAGTTCCGCTGCCAAGGTCGCCTTAGAAACGTAGGAAGGCGGTCTTTGCCCTACTATTGCCCGCTTGTCTGACATGGCAGTTCCCTTTCGCAATTCGATTGCCTTGGTGGTAATGCCCCTGCCTGAACGAAGGAAAGGCAGGGGCTTACACGATCAACGACAAGCCTTCGTCTCGTGCTGCGGGTGTTAAGACACCGCCCGCTGGTCGCACGCTGGCTGATCCCAATCAGCGCGCACCGGCCCCGTTAAGGACCGGATTTCAGTTAGCCGCCGCTCGGTGCTGGTGTTTTGAACCAAGTCGCGGTTTCAATAAATTTTGCATCCAGTGCCCAGACCAAGCGCATTTCCATGCCAAGCGTGTTCCAGCCCGGACGGCTTTCGATGCGTGGCGATGACTGGCCATCAAGGAACGCATGGGCAAGGCCATCGTAGCGCGCCGGATCACCAATCATATACCATGCGCCCGGATCGGTCAGACCCGGCTCGACAATCAGTTCCAGCGTTTTGCTGAACGGGTTTGCATCGCTGAACTTGGTCGCGTCGATCTGTGCCAATACCTGCTGCGCCTGCGTTTCCAGTTCTGCAGGAACGACCAGCGCCCAAGGCTCGATGGCGTAAAGTTCGCCATTGATGCCCGTTTGCTTGCGCATGGCAAGGCGTGCCGTTGACAGCGAAGTGACGGTCAGGGCTGCGCCTTCTGCGGCAAGGTTGCCATGCGTGCTGTGAAACATCGGCTGCCCGTCTGCCATGGTCTGCCCTGCGCCGCTATTGGCGATGATCGGCTCGATCAGCACATCGCGCAGACGCTCGACTGCGCCCTGCGCCATCCGGTCGCCCATCTGCGCCAGAACGCCCAAGGCGGTTGCATCATTCTGCAGCGCCTGATTGGTCAGATTGAAGCCGCTGGCAAAGTCACGAATGCGGGGAAGCAACTCTCCCTTTTCTTCGGCGGTCGTGAACTGGATTTGGCCACCCTCGCCAACTTCCATTGGCTTGCCTGTTGCCGATAGCGTCAGACTGCGCCCTTGGCGGTAGTCATCGCGCTGCACTTCATGCGATGCGCGCGCAATGTCAGGTGCCCGCTGTTCGATCCGGCGCGCAACGGCATTGCTCAGGCTGTTCTCCAAGATCATTGGAAAGTCGCTGGTGCTGTGCGTTGCCATGCGCACCGCTTCATGCTCATTGAAGGGCGACAGGCCCTGCATGCGGCAAACGGCCATAGCGATTTCGGGAATGGTCATCTGTGCACCTTCGCGCGCCAATCCGCTGTGTTCGCCTTTTGGATCGAGACGCGCGGCCAGACCGGCAACGGCCTTTGCGCGGAAGCCCTCAGGCCCTGCCCAATCCGCGCCAACCTGCAGGCGCATGCCGCCCGGTGTCACATAAGTTGGTGCCCCTGGCATTGGTCCGCCAATGTCGCTGGCCTTGGCCCAAGCCTCGGTCAGTTGATCGAGCGCCGCATCGAAGTTGGTCGCCTTTGCCAAGATTTCCGCCACGGTATCGGACGGAACGCGGCCTTTTTCAGCCAGCGCCTGCAGGCGGCTTGTCTGCGCCGCAGTCATCGTGGGTTTTGTTATGGTTGCGGCCTGCGCCGCCGGATCGGGCTTTGCGCCCGGATTATCATGATCAAGCATATCTTCACTTTCTCGATAGGCGGGCAGGCCCGCGATGATGGCCGCAACGGCCTTTTGTTTGCGGGTGGAAGGGCATAGACGCCCGACACCAGCGGCCCGCAATTCGGCTGGTGCATTGCGATACATTCCGTATGCGAATGGCGCTGCGGCAACGGCTTGCAGATCCTCGACTTCATCAGCGAAGCCAGCGGCCACGGCCTCTGCGCCGGTATAGACAGTTTCGGCGCGCATGATTTCGCGCACGTCATCAACGCTCTTGCCTGTGCGGCCGGCGTAAATCTCTGCATATCCGGTGCCGATTTTGTTCAGCATCGAAGCCGCGCCTGCGTGATCGTCAGCCGTGCCGCGCCCATTGGTAAACATTGACGCCGGATCGTGAACCAACATCCACGCGCCCGCGCGCATGATGATCTTGTCGCCTGCCATAGCAATCAGGCTTGCAGCGGATGCCGCCACGCCCTCGACCTCTACCGTCACAAAGCCCGCATAGTCTTTCAGGATGTGGTATATCGCCTGACCTTCGGACGCGATGCCGCCGCCTGAGTTCAAGCGAACTTTCAGCGGTCCCTTTTTGCCTTTCAGATCGGCGCGCACTTGGCTTGCGGTGAAATAGTCAGTGCCGAATAAATCTTCGCCCACTGTGCCGTATAGGATGATCTCATTCATTAGGTGGACTCCGGCTCAATGGCGAACAAGTCGATGCCGATTTCCTCGGCACGGCTCTGGACGACCTGTGCAGCGCGACTCATATTTGCGAGGAAGACCCGGACGGTATTGTAACGCCCGCTTATGTCGCCACTCTTGAAAGTGCGTGCTTCATCCAGCCAATCGGAAAAATTTTCGATTTCTCCGAAAAAGTTAATGGCCCACCTCTCCGATTCTTCTTGTCCATCAACACCAATAAAAGCGCGCTCCAGAACCACGACACCTGCCCACCAGTCATGCGGCGTGAACTGCCTCAACGGATGAACCGGGTAAAAACGCAGCGCCTCGGCTACAAGTGGCGCAGCGGCAGATGGTGGAAGTCCGCCTAAACCATCATCTTCGCCGCCGATCAGATCAAGCATTAGCCGCAGACGAAAGGCGTGATCTGGGGTGTATGCATTTCCCTCTGGCGCAATGAAAGGAAGTTGTTCCCTCTTGCGCAGCACCTTGAACCGCACTTCGTCAACATTTGCCATGTAGAGCATCGGACCGCGCTTCATATTCGCCACCTTGTTAGATTTGGGTTTCACTTGACACCATTAATATATCTGTGAAAATTTGGGTGTCAAGTGAAGCCTTCCTTTTAGGCACTCTCAGCTTTCCGCGCCACATCGCCCGGCACCTCGGCCTTGCCTCCGATTGCGCGCCACTCTGCATCACGCAGCTTCCATAGTTCTGCAATCTTTTCCGCCAGCAATGGCCGGATGATGTGAAAGGCTTTCGACTCGCGCGACTGGTGGTCAGTGAGGGCCAGCCGATCTTCGATCACGTCGAGTGCGCAAACCAGCCCGTCGAGGCGCATCAAAACTTCATCGGTTGCTTCGTGCGCAATTCGAATATGCTGCGGAATCGTCATTTGATTTCTCCATTTGGAATGTTGATGGT
>SKGU01000350.1 GCA_007117255.1 Natronohydrobacter sp.
ATGGGTGCTGAATTGCCCCTCTGCCGCGCCTGCGATGGTCATGCCGTGGGGCAGATCGCCAGCGGGGGTGAAGGCCGCGATGCTATCATTCCACGCAGGCCGCCCGCGCTGGTGGCAGGTCATCGCGACATTGGGGTTCCATCCGCCAGAGACGCCCAGCGCGCCGGTCTGGATTGTGCGCGTCTGGCCGTTGGCCAGTTTGACGGTGATGCTGGTCAGACCCAGCCGCCCGGATGTGTCGATCACCTGCGCGCCTGCCAGCAGTTCCGTGCCTGTGACAGCTGGGGCGTCGGGGCGGGTGTCGATAAGCGCTGCGACCTTGACACCCTTGGCGATCAGGTCCGCAGCCGTGCGGTGGCCGTCATCATTGTTGGTGAACACGGCGACGGTTTCTGCAGGTGATGCAGCCCAGCGATTGACGTAAGCGCGCAGGGCGCTTGCGGTCATGATGCCTGGGCGGTCGTTATTGGCAAAGGCAATCGGGCGTTCCAGCGCGCCCGCGCAAAGCAGACTGCGCTTGGTGTAGATGCGCCAGAGGGTCTGGCGGGGCTTGCCCGTCGCGGGGGTGGGCAGGTGGTCCGAGACACGCTCGACCGCGCCATAAATGCCGTGGTCAAAGGCGCCGAACACGGTCGTGCGGGGCATCAGGCGGACATTGGGCAGGGTGGCGAGTTCGGCGACAGCTTGTGCGGCCCAGTCGCTGCCGGACATGTCGCTGAGCGCGAAGGTTTCGGCGTTCAGGCGACCGCCCATGCGGAAATCTTCGTCCGCAAGGATGACCCGTGCGCCAGCGCGGCCAGCCGTCAGCGCAGCCATCAGGCCGGACGGACCAGCGCCGATGATCAGAAGATCACAATGCAGGAAACCTTTGTCATAGGCGTCCGGATCGGGCTTGGTGGTGATGGACCCCAGACCGGCAGCGCGGCGGATGATCGGCTCGTAGAGTTTTTCCCAGAAGGCGGCAGGCCACATGAAGGTCTTGTAGTAAAACCCTGCAGTCAGGAAGGGTGACAGCCGGTCATTGATCGCCAGCGCGTCGAATTTCAGGCCGGGCCAGGCGTTCTGCGGCTCGGCGCGCAAGCCCTCGAACAGCTCGATCACCGTGGCGCGGGTATTGGGTTCCTGCCGTCCGCCGCTGCGCAACTCAACCAGCGCATTCGGCTCGTCACTGCCCGCGGTCAGTACCCCGCGCGGGCGGTGGTATTTGAAAGACCGTCCCATCAACCGGACACCATTGGCCAAGAGCGCAGAGGCCAGCGTGTCACCGGGATGGCCCTTGTAATATGTGCCGTCGAAACGGAAGCTGATGTTGGTGTCGCGGTCGATCTGGCCGCCTGTCTTGAGCCTCATTTGCTGCGCCCCAGCTGCCGCGCGACATCGCGCGCGAGTTCGACATTCGTGATTTCATGCGTCACAGTGTTGCGGGTGACGACCAGCCAGGAGCGGTCGCCCTGCTCATGAAACCACAGCTCACGGTGTTCGCCTGCCGGGTTGTCGCGCAGATAGGCGTAGTCGTAGAAAGCCGCCTCAGCGCCGTCAGCCATGCCATCGGGGCGGTCGATCAGGCTTGCGTCGCCCTTGTAGGTGAATTCCTGCGCGTCGCAGGGGCCGAGAAGGGGATGGTTGATGATCATGGCTGCTCTCGCAAGCGTTGCGCCGGGATGCGGCGGTGCATTTGAGTATTTTTGGCAAGATGAAACATGGCCGGGCTCAGTGCAGATTGGGCTGCGCGCCCATGCCTTTTTCGTCGATCATGTATCCACGCTCAAAACGATCGAAGCGATAGGCGGTCGCGGTCTTGTGGGGGGTGTCGGTGGCCAGAAGATGCGCGAAGCACCAGCCGGAGGCCGGGGTCGCCTTGAACCCGCCATAGCACCAGCCGCCGTTGAAATAGAGCCCGTCGATATCAGTGCGGTCGATGATGGGCGAGCCGTCCATGCTCATATCCATGATCCCGCCCCAGATGCGCAGCAGGCGCACGCGACCAAGACCGGGGAAAAGTGCCATGCCGCCCTCAGCCACATCCTCGATCACCGGAAGGTTGCCGCGCTGGGCATAGGAATTGTAGCCGTCAATGTCGCCGCCGAAGACAAGGCCGCCCTTGTCGGACTGGCTACAGTAGAAATGGCCCGCGCCGAACGTAATGACGCCGGGCAGGACGGGCTTCAGCCCCTCGCTGACAAAAGCCTGCAGGACATGGGATTCGATCGGCAGGCGCATGCCGGCCATGCCCATGACGCGCGAGGAACTGCCCGCGACAGCGACCCCAATCTTGCTTGCGCCGATAAATCCGCGCGAGGTCTCGACGCCAAGGCATTTGCCATTCTCGATGCGAAAGCCAGTGACTTCGCAATTCTGGATGATATCGACCCCGCGACTGTCGGCCCCGCGCGCATATCCCCAGGCGACTGCGTCATGGCGCACTGTGCCGCCGCGGCGCTGGGCAAGGCCACCCTTGATCGGGAATCGTGCATCGTTGAAGTTCAGGAAAGGGTATTCGCGCCGCACTTGTTCGGTGCTGAGCAATTCTGCATCGGCGCCGTTGAGGATCATCGCATTGCCGCGCCGGGTAAAGGCGTCGCGCTGGGCGTCAGAGTGGATCAGGTTCAGGATGCCGCGCTGGCTGACCATGGCGTTGTAATTGAAATCCTGCTCCAGCCCCTCCCAGAGTTTCAGCGAGAATTCATAGAAAGGTTCATTTCCATCGAGCATGTAATTCGAGCGGATGATGGTGGTGTTGCGCCCGACATTTCCGCCACCGATCCAGCCTTTCTCGATCACCGCGATCCGGTGCTGGCGAAATTCCTTGGCCAGATAATAGGCGGTTGCCAGCCCGTGCCCGCCGCCACCAACGATGACGAAATCATAATGGGGTTGGGGGTCAGGGTCACGCCAGGCCAGCGACCATCCCTTGTGCCCGGTCAGGGCTTCTTTGAGAACACGAAAGCCGGAATAGCGCATGGCGGGCCTCTTGGTTGTCCCGCTGTTCTAGCGTGTTCAAAGCCCGTTCACAGTCTGAAATCTGACAGGCTTGTCGTCAAATGCGACTCGTCGTGCTGATGCTTTCAATAAAACCGACATTCTCACGCGCGCTCACAGACGCAAATCCGCCAGCTCTTGTATGCGCCTAGGTGCGGGTCGTGCCAATTGCTGACGAAATACCCTCGGTGAAGCAGCCCTTTGTGCCGGCATATGCGGTCCGTCTCGCTTTTGAAATCGGGTGCCAGTGCTGCCGTTCACAGGGTCGTGTCGCAAGCGGGTGCTTGCACAGCCGGGATCAGGTTCTCCGGCAAGGCCACGCGCAGGGCATCAAGGACGCGGAGCGTCGCACCGCCTTGCGCTGCGTAGCTGGCGCGCGCTGCCCGTTGCATGGCGTGGCGTGTGGCAGCATCATCCAGCAGGGATTGCACGCTTTCGCATAGCGCCGCCGTATCTGCGACCAGCCGCGCCGCCCCAGCATCTTGTAATTCCGCGTAGGCAGCGGAAAAATTCTGCACATGTGGTCCCGACAGCGCGGCGCAGCCCAGCGCAATCGGTTCAAATGGCGTGTGCCCGCCGCGCCCTGTGATCAGAGAGCCACCAATGAAGGCCAGGCCTGCTGCCGCGTAGACAGTCCCTGTCACACCCAGAGCATCGACCAGATGAACGTGCGTTTGCGGTCCCGGCGTATCGCCTTTGCTGTGTTGAGTGAACGCGATTTTGCGGCGCGCGAGTTCGGTCGCCAAACTGGCCCCGCGCGCCGGATCGCGCGGTACGAGGATCAGCAATGGTCTGCCATCAAGCCTTTCGTGAACATCTAGGATCAGCGTTTCTTCGCCCGTATGTGTTGAGACTGCCGCCCAGATGCCCCGCCCCCGCGCAGCGGCGCGTAAACTATCGCGGGCCACCACATCCACTGCGGGAATGTCGATATCGGCTTTCAGATTTCCGGCTGCATGGATCTGGGCCGGGTCAAGGCCCAGTGCCTGCAGATCGCCCACCAGTTCAGGCGCCTGCACTGTGATCAGCCGCATAGGTGCCAGCAATGCTGCGCTCGCCGCCAGAAACCGCGTGCGGGTGCGCGATGCACGCGCGTTCACCAGCACCATGGGACAGTCGCGTGCCGCTAGCGACAGAATCATGCGCGGCCACAGATCACCCTCGACAAACAGCGCGGCATCGGGTTGCCAATGCGACAGGAAATGACGCAGGGCGGCGGGTGTATCCAGCGGTGCGAACTGGTGCAGGGCTGCGGGCAACGCTCGCGCCGCTGTTTCGGCCCCTGTCGCGGTGGTGGTGGTCAGTAAAAGCGTGACATGGTCTTGAGCCGCGATCTGTCGTGCAAGCCGTGCGATCGATGTCACTTCACCGACCGAGGCCGCGTGTATCCAGATCAGGTGTCCTGAAGGGCGTGACCGCGATGCGTGGCCCAGGCGCTCGCAAAACCGCTCTGGCGCGGCCGCCTGACGCCGGTGCATGATCCGCGCGACCATGACAAGAAGCGCGGGCAACGCAGCCGTTACCCCAAGCCACAGTCGCATCAGACGCGGCAGCGTGCGCTGAGTGTGGGTATCAATCTGCACTGCCACCCCCTGTGCGCGTGCGATGTTCCTTGATAGTG
>SKGU01000072.1 GCA_007117255.1 Natronohydrobacter sp.
AAAAGGGCGCACCCGGCAAGGAGGCGCTCAAGGGCGTTGATCTTACCATCCCGGCAGGCAGCATTTTCGGCCTGCTTGGCCCGAATGGCGCAGGGAAATCGACCATGATCAATATTCTGGCGGGGCTTGTGACCAAGACATCGGGGCAGGTGCGCATCTGGGGCTTTGATCAGGACATCAATCCGCGCCAGTCGCGTGCCGCGATCGGGGTGATGCCGCAAGAGCTGAATATGGACCCTTTTTTCACCCCGCGCGGTGCGCTTGAGGTGCAGGCCGGGCTTTACGGCGTCCCGAAAGCGCAGCGTCGCACTGATGAGATCCTTGCCATGATCGGGCTGAGCGATCAGGCGGAGGCCTATGCGCGCACGTTGTCGGGTGGCATGCGGCGGCGGTTGCTTCTGGGCAAGGCATTGGTGCACAGCCCCCGCGTATTGGTGCTTGATGAGCCGACAGCCGGGGTTGATATCGAGTTGCGCCAGATGCTCTGGTCGAATGTGCGCAAGCTCAATGAACAGGGAATGACCATCATCCTGACCACGCATTATCTGGAAGAGGCGCAGGAGATGTGCGACGAGATAGCGATCATCAATCACGGCTCTGTCGTGGTGCGTGACCGGACATCTGCCCTGCTGGGGCGGCTTGATGGCAAAACGATCGTGCTGCGTCTGGAACGCCCGGTCGCGGCCTTGTCTTTGCCCGAAGGCGTGAAGCGCGAAGATCGCAGTGATGGCACCCTTGCCCTGACTTATCGGCGCAGCGCTGTGAGTGCGGGCGCGCTGCTGGCCGCAGTCGAGCAGGCAGGCGGGGTGGTGATGGATGTCACCAGCGAAGAGCCGGACCTTGAGGATGTTTTCCTGTCGCTGACCTCTGACAAGGCGGCCTAGGGTCTAGGGGGCCACATCCGCCCAGCCGCAGGCTGCGGCAATCGCCACCGGGTCCAGCGCAGTATCAACCGCCATATCCTGCCGGATACTGCGCGCGCGCCGGTTGTGCCAGCGTGCCCGCCACAGTTGATGGCCCGTGCGGGATATCTTGATGATCGGGCTGCGCAAGGGCAGACGCGCGGCCCATTTGCGTTGCAGATAGGCGTAGGCTGCACCAAAACCGTCATCAAGCTGATCCTTGTAGCCGTCATTGTGCACCAGCGGCAGCGCGCAGGCATAGGAATGCAGACCCGCCGCGCGTGCTTGAGTCACGATATCGGTGCCATAGAGATGCCAGCCTGCCAGCCCCTCGTCAAAGCGCAGGCCAGAGGCGCGGCGCATCACGATCAGCAATTCATCGAAGCTCTGCACGGCGCGTGGTTCAATCGCCACATATCCGACGATCTGCCCAAGCGAGCTGGACCAGACAGGCCCATAGCCGCGCCCGGTGTCATCGACCCCGTATGCGCCGATCATCGCCCAGGCCGGGTCCAGCGCCGAGACCTCGCGGATGCGCTTTTGCAGCAGCCTTTCCCAGCCCATGGGCAGGAAGACATCGTGGTGCAGAAACACCAGAATGTCTTCGCGCGACTGATCCAGCCCGCGATTATAGGCGACTGCGGCAGATGGCGCGTCCTCGATCACGCTCAGCGGCAGATCCGCCAGACAGGGCGAGCGCATCAGATTGTCGCGCAGGATTGCGGCATTGTTGCTGGCGCAGATCAGGCGGATACTGTCAGACATCGCGTTCGCGTCGCGCGGTGTCGATGTTGCGAATGCTCAGCCGCGTCACGCGATTGCCTTCGCGCGCCAGAACCTTGAAGCGGCAACCGTGGAAGGAAAACACCTGACCTTCTTCGGGGATGGACTGTGCTTCATGGATGACCAGACCGGCAACAGTCACTGCTTCTTCATCGGGCAGTGACCAATCCATCGCGCGGTTGAGATCGCGAATGGTCATGGCACCATCCACCAGCACATCGCCATCCGGGCCTTCTTCGACTTCGGGGGCGTGGGTGGTATCATATTCATCCTCGATCTCGCCCACGATTTCTTCAAGGATGTCTTCCAGCGTGATCAGCCCATGCAAGGCTCCGTATTCATCGACCACCAATGCGAAATGACGCCGCAGACGCAGGAATTCCTTCATCTGCTCATCCAGTGGTGTGGTGTCGGGCACGAAATAGGGCGGGCGGGCAAGCGCGTTCAGGTCCAGTTGCCGCACGGCACCATATTTTCCCTCTGCCTCCAGCACGAGGCGGTGCATTTCGCGCACCAGATCACGCGCATATAAAATGCCAATGATGTTCTCAGGGTCTTCGCGATACATCGGCAGGCGTGAATGGGGCGAGTTGATGCATTGTGCGATAATGTCTTCAACCGGGTCATCTACATTGACGACCTCGATCTTGCTGCGGTGCAACATGATTTCTTCGACTGTGCGCTCGGACAGGTCGAGCGCGCCAAGCAGCCGGTCGCGGTGTTCTTTCTCAACAGATCCGCTGGAATGCCCCAGCGCCAGTGTGCCCGCGATTTCTTCATGCACCGACATGATTGCGCTGTCGGGGTCGATATTGACACCAAACAGCGCCAGCACACGGCGCACGATGAAGCGCACCACGCTGACCACAGGTGAAAATACGGCTACTACGAAGCGCAACGGTGCAGCCACGCGCAATGCGGCCGTTTCCGGGTTGGAAATGGCATAGGTCTTGGGCAGCACTTCGGCAAAGATCAGCACCAGAAGGGTCATCACCAAAGTGGCCAGGGCGACCCCGCTATCGCCGAAAAGTCGCGTGAACAGCGCAGTTGCCAGCGAAGCAGCAAGGATATTGACCAGATTGTTCCCCAGCAGGATCGCGCCGATCATGCGCTCGCTGTCCTCGGTCAGCTTGAGTGCGCTGTCTGCACCTGTGACGCCTTTGTCAGCCTGCGCTTTCAATTTGCCCCGGCTGGAGGCTGTCAGCGCGGTTTCCGAGCCGGAAAAGAAGCCAGAGATCACCAGAAGCAGCAAGATGCCCCCTGTCGTGATCCAGAAGGCTGTATCGATTGAGGTGGCGAAATCGCCCATTGGTTCCAGTTTCCCAAGATTGTGGGGTCATACCCCTGATTTCGTCATAAATCCTTGTGGCGCGCGCGTCCAGCGCCAGTCTGTCGAGGCTTGACCAGCGCACGCGGATTGGCCACTAGGTCACACCATGTTTGCGCCTGAAACCCTTGACCAGATTATTCGCCGCTTTGGCTTTATCGAGGCCCGTCTGAATGAAGGGGTCGCGCCGGACAAGATTGCGGCGTTGACACGCGAGTATTCGGAACTGCGCCCTGTGGTTACGCAGATCGAAGCCTATCAGCGCGCCATTGCAGACCAGGCAGAGGCGCAGGCAATGCAGGCTGACCCTGAAATGCGCAGCCTGGCCGAAGAGGAACTGGCACGTCTGGAACGCGAGCTACCCGCGCTGGAACATGGCTTGCGTCTGGCGCTTCTGCCCAAGGATGCTGCGGATGCAAGGCCTGCGCTTATTGAATTGCGCCCTGGCACTGGGGGGGAAGAAGCCAGCCTTTTCGCCAGTGATCTTTTGCGCATGTATCAACGCTATGCCGAAGCGCGTGGCTGGCAGGTGCAGATGGTCAGCCAGTCGGAAACCGAACTGGGGGGATTGCGCGAAGCGGTGATGCGGATTGCGGGCGAGGGTGTTTTCGCGCGGTTGAAATTCGAATCGGGGGTGCACCGTGTCCAGCGCGTGCCGGTCACGGAATCGGGCGGGCGCATACACACATCAGCGGCGACAGTGGCCGTGCTGCCCGAAGCCGAAGAGGTTGATATTGATATTCCGGCCAGTGATATCCGCATCGATACGATGCGCGCATCCGGCGCGGGCGGGCAGCATGTGAACACGACCGATTCTGCTGTGCGGATCACGCATTTGCCCACTGGGCTGGTGGTCACATCGTCCGAGAAATCGCAGCATAGCAACCGTGCGATTGCGATGGAAGTCTTGCGCGCGAAGCTGTTTGATCTGGAGCGCCAGCGCGCCGCCGATGCCCGCGCCGATGCCCGGCGCGCTCAGGTTGGGTCGGGGGATCGTTCGGAACGCATCCGAACCTATAACTTCCCGCAAGGGCGCATGACCGATCACCGGATCAACCTGACGCTCTACAAGCTTGACGCAGTGATGCAGGGTGATCTTGATGAGATGATCGATGCGCTGATCGCGGCAGATCAGGCGCTGCGGCTGGCCGAGATGGAAGCGTGATGCGCGCGCAAGAGGTGTTGGCCGAAGGTGCGCGCGTTTTGGGCGCGGCCGGCATAGACGGTGCCGCGCGCGATGCCCGCTGGCTGATGGCCCATGCGCTGGATGTGGCCCCTGACCGGTTGGTTCTTGCGCTGGGCGACCCTGTGAGCGCGGCGCAGATGGCGCGATTTCAGGCAGCGATTGCCGCGCGGCTGGCGCGCCAGCCTGTTGCACAGATCACAGGTGCGCGGCTGTTCTGGGGGCGGCGTTTCAAGGTCACGCCTGATGTGCTGGACCCGCGCCCGGAGACGGAAACCCTGATCGCTGCAGCGCTGGAACACCCCTTTTCGAATGTGCTGGACCTGGGCACAGGCAGCGGTGCGATCTTGCTGACATTGCTGGCAGAACGCCCGGATGCAAGCGGGGTGGGCGTTGATCTTTCGCCAAATGCGCTGGCTGTTGCGCAAGACAATGCGCAGGCTTTGGGGCTTGAAGGACGCGCGCGCCTTCATCTGTCCGACTGGTTTGCGGCAGTTGAGGGCGTGTTTGATCTGATCGTGTCCAACCCGCCCTATATTGCCGAAAGCGAACTGGAAGGGCTTGCGCCCGAAACCCGCGATTGGGAGCCGCGCATGGCGCTGGTGCCCGAAGGGTGCGATGGCAGTGGGCTTGCGGCATACCGTCACATCCTGTCCCGTATAGGTGAGCATCTTGCGCCCGGCGGCAGGGTGTTGGTGGAGGCTGGGCTGGGGCAGGGGGCCGAGATTGCAGAGCTTTTTGCTCAAGCGGGCCTGACCAGAGTAGAGATGCTCGAAGACATGACAGGACGCGTGCGGATGGTTCGGGGTGAATCGCCCGGCTGAGCCTGCGAGGCTGTGTGAAATCTGCAAGATTCCATCAAATATAAGAGGTTTTTGGGCAAAAGGACTTGTCACGAAGGCCGCAGCGTGCCAAGTGGAAGGCAAGGCAGCGCGCCATGACCGGTTGCACGCCTTACAACCTCCTTTCAGCAGTCCCTGTCGTCTGTGAACGCTTGCATAGAAGATGAAACTGCACTGTATGCCATATTTGGCAGGATACATTAGCGCATGAGATCAACCAACAAACGCTCGCGTTCGAAACCGAACCGCCCCAAGACGCTGGGTAACATTCTGAACCGCGTCTTTGACAGTTCCGGCCCCGAAGGCAAGGTGCGCGGCACACCTCAGCAGATCATTGAGAAATATCAGGTTCTTGCGCGCGATGCGCAACTGTCGAATGACCGTGTCGCTGCCGAAAATTTCCAGCAGCATGCCGAACATTACACGCGGCTTCTGGCGCAGGCACAACGCGAAATGCAGGCAGAGCAAGAGGCACGCCGCGCCAATCAGGAAGATCGCAACCGGCAGGACGATCGCAATCAGGATCGTGGCTCCCGCCAGGATAATCGCCAAGATAATCGTCAGGACAATCGCCGCACGGACGCGCGCCGTCAGGGCGATGATAGTGCTGGTGGCAATGCTCCGGCGCGCGAGGCTGCGGCACAGGACGCCTTTTCTGTTCAGGACGTGGACAGCTCAGGCGATAGCGACCGTCTGGTCGAAACGCCAGAGAGCAGATCGTCAGATCAATCAGACGCTCCCGCCGCCACCCCCGCTGCTGAAGCGCCGGCGCCAAAGCCCGCAAACCGCCGCAAACCGCGTGCGCCAAAAGCGACTGCAAAACCAGATGCCGAGGCGCAGGCAAACCCGGCTGAAGCTGGCACCCCCGAAGCGCAGGCACAGCCCGAAGAGCAAGCAGCACCAAAGCCCAAGACCCGCAAATACACGCGCAAACCGCGCAACACTGATAGCGGCGATTCTGGTAATGTCGAGGTCAGCTCATCTGCTGCCGAGTAGCATGCAACAAAAAAGCCCCTGATATCAGGGGCTTTTTTGTGTCGACAGGTGGGGTTAGTGTAATATCTGCATCCGACTCAGGCGGGCCTTGCGGAACGCCGATGGCGGTTGTCCGGTCTGTTGGGTAAACGCGCGCGAAAAATAGCCCGGCGTCGAGAACCCAAGGTTGCGCGCGATGTCTTGCACAGCGATATCGGTTTCCAGCAGCAATCTGCGGGCTTCGAACAGGCGGCGTTCCTGCATCAGCGCAAGGGCCGTGCGTCCGCAACTGGCCCGGCAGGCGCGGGTCAGATGTGTGGGGGTCACACCAAGGGCTGTGGCATAATCAGTCACATTGAGGGATGACCCGAACTCGCGTTCCAGCAGGGCGGCATATCGCGCGGTCAGGCGTTCATTCGCATTCAGTTGCGGGCTGGCATGCATGCCTTCTTCACTCGCTTCCTGGCTGTGACGGTCCAGCCAGATCGCAAGCAGGCCCAGTTGGTGATAGGCGGCCGTTTCCGCCTTTGGTCGCCCGCCATCGAGTTCGCGCTGAACCGAATCAATCAGATGCGCGACTTCCGCATGTAGCGTGGCATCGCGCAGGCGCAGATGCAGGGGTATGTCCGGCAGATCCAGTTTGTGATTGCGGCCAAAATACACGGCAGTTCCCTGAACGCGCGTCATGGCCTGAAATCCATGCAATGTGCCCGCCGGGATGAAGATGGCATTATGCGGATGAAAGCCGCGTGTACTGCCGCCCAGATTGATGCGTCCCTGACCATTGGTGATCCACAAGAACAGTGGTTCTTGCAAGGCGCGCATGGTTTCCAACTGCCATTTCGGTGCAGCAGTGAGTTTGGAAATCGGCAGCAGGCGCAGACGTGAGACTGTTTCAGGTATCTTGTTCATTGTGCCTCTATCCCCCCGGACAAAGGCAAGATTACGACGCATGACGGGCAAGGAAAGGTTTTTTGTTCACGGCGGTGTGAAATTGCGTGATCCGAAAGCAGCGCGTGGCAAAACGGTGACTCTTTGTGCGCGGGCTCAGATCAGCTCATGCCAGTCTTTCATGCGGGTGCGAAACCATGTGCGCTGGCGTTTTGCATATTGCCGCGTGGCAAGTTTAGCGGCTTCACGGGTGTCGTGCCACGACATATGGCCTTGCAGATAGGCGATCAGTTCAGGCGCCCCGATTGCTTTTGCCCAAGGTGCTTGTGCGTCCCAGTGGGGAAGGGCTGCGCGTGCCTCGTCCAGCCCCCCTTGCGCCAGCATCTCGTCAAATCTTTGATTGATTCGTTCGTTCAGCCAGTCAACCTGCGGGCGCAGCACGAACGCGGTCGCCATCGCGCAAGGCAGCAGCGGTGGAGGGGTCTGGTCTTGCCACTCGGCCAGCCCTTGCCCTGTTGTGCGCAAAACTTCCCAGGCACGTTGCACGCGCGCCGGGTTCGCTGTGTCGATTCGCGCGCAGGTTGTGGGGTCCAGATCGTTAAGCAGGGCTTCCAGTCCGTGTTTCGCCAAGGTCATATCGCCTTCGGCGCGAATATGTGGCGGTGTTGCCGGGATCTCTGCCAGTCCTTCGGTCAGCGCACGGAAATAAAGCCCGGTTCCTCCGGCAATGACGGGGTTGGGGTATTTGTCCAGTAGATCACGCACTGCGCGCAGCCAATGGCCAACTGACCATTCTTGCCCGCGCGAGACGCAACCATAGAGAAGATGCGGCACGCGCGCGCAGTCGCTTGCATCGGGGCGGGCCGTCAGGACCTGCCACATGTCATACACCTGCAAGGCATCTGCATTGATGATCACGCGCCCCTGTGCTTCTGCGATGGTCAGTGCGAGGGCCGATTTGCCGCTGGCCGTGGGGCCCGCAAGCAGCACAGGAACTGCCGGATCTGGCGCCACATTCTGCAACCGTGTCAGCGCGCGTGCAATAGGATCGCCGTTTTTGTCCATCTGTCCTGCTTTGCGATTGAACCTGCGCGCGTTTTCCGACATTTTCCGCCGTGATAAAAGCGCCGGGTGTGCAGTAACTGCATATGCCGGTCCTGCGAAAGGAATATCAACATGTCCGAGACCCCCCAGACCACCTATGGCCGCGTCATGCTCAAGATTTCGGGCGAGGCGCTGATGGGGGATCAGGGCTTCGGGTTGCACCCGCCGACTGTACAGCGCATCGCGCGCGAGGTGAAATCGGTGCATGATATGGGCGTCGAGATCTGCATGGTGATCGGTGGCGGGAATATCTTTCGTGGATTGCAAGGCTCTGCGCAGGGAATGGAGCGCACGCAGGCCGATTACATGGGCATGCTTGCCACAGTGATGAATGCTCTGGCCATGCAGACCGCGCTGGAGGAAGAGGGCGTCTTTACCCGTGTGATCAGCGCGATTCCGATGGATCAGGTCTGTGAGCCTTACATCCGTCGCCGCGCGGTGCGCCATCTGGAAAAGAAGCGCGTCTGTATTTTCGCAGCCGGCACGGGCAACCCCTATTTCACGACAGACACTGCGGCTGCATTGCGGGCCTCCGAGATGGCTTGCGAGGCGATCTTCATGGGCAAGCAGGTCGATGGTATTTATGACAGTGACCCCAAGACCAATCCAGACGCGAAACGCTATTCCGAAATCAGCTATGACGATGTGCTGCGGGCCAACCTGAAGGTGATGGATGCGTCGGCGATTGCGCTGTGCCGCGATAACAAGATGCCATTGATTGTGTTTTCGCTTGATGAGCCGGGTGGTTTCAGCGGAATCTTGCGCGGTGAGGGTACATATACGCGTGTACACGCCTGACGTGTGACGCGACGAGACTTACAAATTCAGCAGATGCGCGTTAGAAGGCAACAAAGCCCGATTTTCGGGCAGCGCGCGAGACAGGGAAGACCAGCATGTCAGATGAAATCGAAATCGATATCGATGATCTCAAGCGCCGGATGGATGGCGCGATGTCTGCGTTGCGTACGGAATTTGCGTCTTTGCGCACCGGGCGCGGGTCGGCGTCGATGCTTGATCCGATTCAGGTCGAGGCTTATGGCCAGATGACGCCAATCAATCAGGTGGGCACAGTTAATGTGCCAGAACCCCGCATGGTTACGATCAATGTGTGGGACAAGTCGATGGTCGGCAAGGTGGAGAAAGCGATTCGCGAATCCGGGCTGGGCATCAATCCGCAACTGAACGGCACGATTATCATGTTGCCGATCCCCGAACTGAACGAAGAACGCCGCCGCGAATTGACGCGCGTGGCTGCTCAGTATGCCGAGCACGCGCGAGTTGCTGTGCGCAACCTGCGGCGTGACGGGATGGATCAGATCAAGAAAGCCAAGGCCGCGGGCATGAGCGAAGATGAGCAAAAGCTCTGGTCCGAGGAAATTCAGGAATTGACAGATAAATATATTGGACTTGTGGATCAGACGCTTGAGGCCAAGCAGGCCGAAATCATGCAGGTCTGAACCACAAGTCGCGAAAGGGTGCGCGAATGAAGATGGACCAGCCCGTGAAAAGGGACGATCCGGCCTATGCCAATCAGCTGCATGTTGCGGTGATCATGGATGGGAACGGACGCTGGGCCAGCAACCGGGGCTGGCCGCGTCTGGTGGGCCACCGCAAGGGGGCAGAGCGGGTGCGAGAGCTGGTCAATGCGTGCCCTGAACTGGGTATCCGTTACCTGACACTTTATGCGTTCTCGACCGAGAACTGGTCGCGCACCACTGAAGAAGTGCTTGGGCTGATGTCGCTTTTCGGGCGCTATATCAAGCGCGAGGCGGGGCGCATGAAGCAAGAAGGCGTGCGCATGCGGATCATCGGCGACCGCACCCCGCTGGACCCCAAGCTGCGCGCTTTATTCGACTGGATCGAAGAAGACACATCGGCAAATGACCGTGTGCATCTGACGGTTGCGATCAATTACGGCGGCCGCGACGAAATTCGCCGTGCCGCTGGCGCTGTCGCGCGCGAGGTGAAGGCAGGGCGACTGGATGCGGATGCGATCACAGATGCCACGCTTTCGGCTTACATGGATACATCCGCGCTGCCCGATCCTGATCTGGTTGTGCGGACTTCTGGTGAAACGCGGGTGTCGAATTTCCTGCTCTGGCAGGCCGCCTATGCCGAATATGTGTTTACCCCTGTGCTCTGGCCTGACTTCAGCCCGGAGACCATGTCCACCATCCTTGATGCCTTTGGCCAGCGCGAGCGGCGCTTCGGTGGTGTGCTGAAATGAGTACGGACGCTGGCAGTTTCAGTGATCTGCGCGACCGTGTCCTGTCCGGGGTGGTTATGGCGCTTGTCGGGCTGGGCGCTGTCTGGGCTGGCGGGATCGTGTTTCTGATCTTCGTCAGTCTGCTCTGCGGGGTCATGGTCTGGGAACTGCTGAAAATGCTCGACCCCGAAGCTGCCTTTGGCCGGGCAGAGGCGGCGGGCTTCACAGTTGCTGTAGCGCTTTTCGTGTTCTGGCGTCAGTTGGATGGGCTGTGGCTGGTCGGGGCATTGGCTTTGACCGTGCTGATTCTGTCGCTCCGGCTGCCGCGTGACCGCCTGATCGCGGGGGGGTATCTCACGCTGATGCTGTTTGCCTGCATCGGTCTGATCGCGCTGCGGTCGGTCTATGGCTGGGAATGGCTGGCCTGGCTGGTTCTGATTGTGATCGGATCGGATGTAGCGGGCTATTTTGCGGGCCGGATCATCGGCGGGCCAAAGCTTTGGCCGCGGGTCAGCCCGAAGAAAACATGGTCAGGCACCGTCGCGGGTTGGGCTTTGGCGGCCGTGATCGGGGCTGCATTCATGGGCCCGCTGGCCGCTGGCGCAGGGCTGATCATTGTGTCGGTTCTGGTCGCGATGGCCGGGCAGGCGGGGGATATCGCCGAGAGCGCGCTGAAACGGCATGCCGGGGTCAAGGACAGCTCGAACCTGATCCCCGGTCATGGGGGTTTTCTGGACCGTTTCGATGCGATGATCGCGGCAGCGGCAACGATGCTCATTCTGGCGGAAACCGGGCTGCTGGCCCTGCTGGTGCGCTGATGCGGGTTTCGGTGTTCGGCGCGACCGGCTCGATCGGCGAGAGCACCTTTGATCTGTTGCAACGCCGTGATGATATCGAGACAGTCGCTCTGACAGGCGGACGCAATGTTGCGCGACTGGCAGAGCAAGCGCGGGCATTGGGGGCGGGGCTGGCTGTCACGGCGCATGATGACTGTTATCTGCCCTTGAAAGAGGCGCTTGCGGGCAGTGGGGTTGAAGTCGCTGCCGGAACCGAAGCTTTGATCGCTGCGGCAGAACGTCCCACGGATTGGGTCATGTCGGCTATTGTCGGCGCGGCGGGGCTGGCACCGGGTTTCCGCGCGCTGGCCCAAGGGGCGACACTGGCGCTGGCCAACAAGGAATCACTGGTCACAGCGGGACCATTGTTGATGGCAGAGGCCGCGCGCCACAAGGCGCGCATCCTGCCAGTTGATAGCGAACATTCAGCGGTGTTTCAGGCGCTTGTGGGCGAAGATATCGCGGCGGTTGAGCGTGTGATCATCACGGCCTCTGGTGGGCCGTTCCGCGACTGGAGCTTTGAGGCACTTGAACGCGCGACCCTGGCCGAAGCGATCAGGCATCCCAACTGGTCGATGGGCCAGCGCATCACGATCGATTCGGCGTCATTGTTCAACAAGGCGCTGGAACTTATTGAAACCAGAGAATATTTCGGTTTTGAGCCGACGCAGATCGAAGCTGTGGTGCATCCGCAATCCATCATCCATGCGCTGGTAGGGTTTCGCGATGGTGCATTGATGGCGCATCTGGGCGCGCCCGACATGCGCCATGCGATTGGCTATGCGCTGAACTGGCCAGAGCGTGCAGCTCTTCCTGTGGCGCGGCTCGATCTTGCCGCGCTGTCGCAACTGACATTCGAAGCCCCGGACCCTGTGCGCTTTCCTGCGCTGCGGTTGGCGCGCGAAGTGATGGAATTGCGCGGCCATTCGGGGGCTGTTTTCAATGCCGCGAAGGAAGTGGCGCTGGACCAGTTCATCGCGGGTGCAATCCGGTTTCTGGACATGGCGCGGCTGGTGGAACGCACGATTGACAGTCTTTTGTCCGACTCTTGCCTTACTCAGCCCATAGAAACGCTTGAAACAGTGGCGGCCATGGACCAAATGGCCAGAGAGATCGCACGGCGTCACGCGGCCGTGCTGGCCTGATCACGGGCAAAACGCAAAAGGGGATTGAGTTTGGATCTGGTCGGGTTGCTACCGAGTTTCGGGAATTTCTTCTATACGATCGCGGCGTTCATCGTTGTGCTGTCAATCATTGTCGCAGTGCATGAATATGGTCACTACATTATCGGGCGTCTGTCGGGCATTCATGCGGAAGTGTTTTCGCTGGGTTTCGGGCCGGTGCTGGCCAAGGGCACCGACAAGCATGGCACGGTCTGGCAGGTCGCGGCGATTCCCCTCGGCGGCTATGTGAAATTCGCAGGTGATGCCGATGCGGCATCGGCTCAGGCGGATGAAGGCGTGTCGCAGTTGACTGCGGCGCAACGCCGACGCACCATGCATGGCGCACCACTCTGGGCGCGTTCGGCCACAGTGGCCGCCGGGCCGATGTTCAATTTCATCTTCGCTTTTTTCATCTTTGCCGGTCTGATGATGTATGAAGGTCTGGCGATAGACGAACCTGTCGTGGGCGAAATCACGGCCTTGCCTGCGCAGCCTTTCGAACTTTCGCAGGGTGATCGTGTGCTGGCGGTTGAGGGGATCGAGACAGAAACACTGGGCGATTTTGTCAGCAGCGCCGAGAACCTGCCTGCTCAGGCAGTTCTGAGTTACCGGGTCGAGCGTGATGGCCGGGTGATTGATGTCACAGGCCCGCACCCGCAGCCACCCTTGGCGGGCAGCGTCGCGCTGAAATCTGCCGCGCGCGAAGCGCAGATGCAGCCGGGCGATGTGATCACGTCGATCAACGGAACTGAAATTGCCACCTTCGCTCAATTGCGTGACATGGTTGCGGCTTCTGGCGGGGATGCGATGGAGCTGCGCGTGTGGCGGGCAGGGCAAGAGCTTGAGTTGACCTTGATCCCACGCAGCACGGATCTGCCGCTGCCTGGTGGCGGGTTCGAGACACGCTATCTGATCGGCCTGACATCGGGGGCTGTCTTCGAATACGACACGCGCACACCGGGTCTTGCGGAAGCCTCCGGGATTGCGGCGCGCCAGATATGGCAGGTAATCCGTACGTCGCTGGAGGGGCTGTATTACATGATCGTGGGCCAGATCAGCACCTGCAATCTGTCCAGCCCGATCGGAATTGCGGAAGCTTCTGTTGCAAAGGCCAGTGATGGCGTCATTGAATTCGTGTGGTTTATCGCTGTGCTGTCAGTGGCCATCGGTCTGCTTAATCTGTTTCCGATCCCACCACTGGATGGGGGGCATCTGGTCTTTCACGCCTATGAAGCCGTGATGCGCCGCCCTGCACCGGACTCTGCGGTTCGGGTGTTGATCACACTTGGCCTTGCGCTTGTGCTGACCTTGTTCGTGTTCGCGCTGTTCAACGATCTGACCTGCTGAGCGCGCGAATTGCCGTGAGTTCGCCGCGTCCTTGCCCAAGTTTTGCCCGATTTCAGGGCGAAACCTTGCGTAAAGGAGACGACGCATGGCTTATCTTGACGCTGAGTATAAAAATGCTCGACTGATCTGGTCGATGATCATGGACAAGGTTCTGATCGTGGGACTGATTGCACTTGCGATGCTGATTGCCAGCTTCGTGGCGGTCTGGCTAGGCTATGCACCTGCGACGATGTAGGCTTCGTCTGGGCCTGCGCCAGGACATCGAGATTTATCTGCCTTGAGCGCCGCATTCCATGCGGCGCTTTTTGCTGGCGCAGGGCAAGACCAGCATGCGTGCCCTTGCTGTGGCGCGTATGCGCTTGTAGCTCCGTGCTCCGCGATTTCGCCTCCGATTGCTTTGACAAGGGGGGAGAGACTCGATAGGCAAGACTGAACAATAATGCGGTAAAGCGGGGCCCGTCATGCGCGGATTTGATGAACTGTTGCCGTCGCGCAAAAGAGGTGTGGCGCGTGGGCGGCACCTTATGTCTGCGGCGGTTTTTTCTGTAATTACATTGGCTAATGTCGGGTTTGTCTCAGTTGCTGATGCACAGACTTACCGGTTCAATTCGATCGCAATCGAAGGCAACGTCCGCGTGGATGATTCTACCCTGTTTGGAATCACCGGAATTGGACGCGGGCAAGAGGTGTCGGCGGGGCAACTGAATCAGGCCTATTCCAATCTTGCGGCGTCCGGGCTGTTCGAGGCCGTGGAACTTGTTCCGCAAGGCAATGTTCTGATGATCCGGGTGCGCGAATACCCCATCATCGGCATCGTGAATTTCGAAGGCAATCGCCGCGTCAATGATGACGCGATTTCCGAGGTCGTGGATACGCGTGCAGGTCGGGTGCTTTCGCCATCTGCGGTCGAAGCCGATGCACGCGCCATTGCAGCACTTTATGCGCAGCGTGGTCGGACGGCTGCCGAAGTCACGCCAAAGATCATACCGCGCGGCAACAATCGCGTTGATCTCGCCTTTGAGATCCGCGAAGGCAATGTGGTCGAGATCGAGCGCATTTCATTTGTTGGCAATCGCAGCTATTCGAACTATCGGCTGCGGCAGGTTCTGAACACCAAGCAGGCGGGCATTTTCCGCAGGCTGGTGCAGCGTGATACATTCGTTGCCGAACGCATCGCGCTGGATCGTCAGTTGCTGACCGATTTCTATACTTCGCGCGGTTTCATTGATTTCGAAGTGCTCTCGGCCACATCCGAGATCGCACGCGAACGCGACAGCTTCTTCCTGACCTTCAATATTCGCGAAGGGCTGCAATACCGCTTTGGCAATGTCTCTGTTGTCAGCGAGGTCGAGGGGATCAACGCGGCCGACTATCAGGCCGAACTTAACCTGCGTCCCGGCACGATCTTTTCGCCCACGGTTCTGGATCAGAATATCGCGCGTATGGAACGGCTGGCAGAACAGCGCGGCTTGCGTTTCATCCGGGCGGAACCGCGTTTCACACGCAACAACCGCAACCAGACGATTGATGTCGAATTCGCCATTGTGCGTGGTGAGCGTATTTTCGTCGAGCGCATCGATATTCAGGGCAACACCACCACGCTGGACCGGGTGGTGCGGCGTCAGTTCAATTCGGCCGAAGGCGACCCGCTGAACCCACGCGAAATCCGCGAAGCGGCGGAGCGTATCCGCGCGCTTGGCTATTTCTCGGATGTTTCGGTCGAACCGCGTCAGGGCAGTGCACCGGATCAGGCCATTGTCGATGTCGAGGTTGAGGAAACCACGACCGGGTCACTGGGCTTTTCGGTCAGCTATGGCGCAGCGCAAGGTATAGGCTTCGGCATTTCCTTTGCAGAGCAGAATTTCCTTGGACGTGGTCAGCAGGTTGCCGTTGCCTTCAACACGGTCAAAGGGTCGCGCGATATCTCGTTGAACTTTACCGAACCGGCATTGCTGGGGCGTGACCTGTCCTATTCGCTGGGTGTGGGCTACCGCGAAACCAAGAGTTTCTTCTCGGATTTCGACACGCGCGAGGCGTTCTTCAACAATGCCATCGGCTTTCCGGTCAGTGAATTCGGGCGGCTGCAATTGCGGCAGGGTTTGACGCTGGACAGGTTGCGGGGTTTGAATGACATTGCACCAGTCAATCCTGGAGATCCGCCGCTTGCTTCTGCACGTCTTCTTGCAGATCAGAATGCCGGAACTGCCGTCACCGGCACACTTGGATATACCTACGCACTTGATACCCGCAATGTCGGCATCGATCCGACCCAAGGTTATGTTTTCAGCCTGTCGCAGGATTTCGGTCTGGGCAATCAAAGCCGTCGTTTCGTGAAAACCGAAGCGCGCGCGGGTTACGAAATCAAGG
>SKGU01000195.1 GCA_007117255.1 Natronohydrobacter sp.
CTGGGACAGGAAAGCGCCTGCCAGTCGGCGCTGGAAAGCCTGCTCGGCACCCCTGCCCCCGGCATCGCTGCCCATGCCAGCGGTGTGGCACTTTCGGCGTTCTGGATTGGTCCTCATCTCTGGATGGTAGAGGCGCCCTTTACCAGCCACCCCGACCTTGCAGACCGGATCAAACCCATCTGCTTGGAAAAGGCCAGTGTGACAGACCAGACCGGCGCATGGGTCCGCTTCGAGCTGAGCGGAGAAGACCTGCCCCGGCTGATGGAACGGCTGTGCAATCTTGATATCGGTACGATGCGGGCCGGGCAAGCGCGGCGCAGCGTGATCGAGCATCTGGGCTGCTATGTGATCCGCCATGTGGACAGCATCACGATCTACGGCCCGCGTTCATCCGCGCAAAGCCTGCACCACGCCCTGGTCACGGCTGCGAAATCGGTGTTCTGACCGGAATTGTACTGGGCAAGGGCGCATTGTCGCGCACGCGGAACATATTGATCTTGCGTCGGTCTTCTTCCGGCGACAGGCCATAAATCTCAGTGTAGCGCGCACGAAAGGGGCTGGCAGAGGCATAGCCGATAGCCTCGGCGATCTCACGCATTGAGCGGTTGGAATACATCACCAACTGCCGCGCTGCCGCCATGCGCAGATTCCGGTAATAGACCAGCGGGCTTTTCCCGGTCAGCTTCTTGAACAGCCGTTCCAGATGGCGCGGAGAAATGTCGATCTGCTCGCAGATATCAGCTATCCCGATAGGGTCTTCCAGATTTTCCGACATGATCTGAACTGCCCGGCCCAGCGGGTCAGGCAGCATATCGGAAGTGACCGCCACACGCGGGGCCGGGATTTTCTGGCGCACACCTTCGCCGCGCACAAGCGGGTGCTGAAACCAGCAGGCCACCTCTGTCATCACATCCGCGCCAAGCCGCTTTTCGATCAGCATCAGCGCCAGATCAAAGGCGGCCGCCGCACCCGACACTGTCACGCGCCGTCGGTCGGGCATGATCACTTCATCTGTCGTCGCATAGTCAGGAAATTCATCACTGAAGGCACTGGCATAGCACCAATGCACAGAGGCCACATGCCCGGCCATCACGCCCGCGCGCACCAGCGGAAATACCCCTCCACTGACGCCACCCAGAATGGCCCCGTGCCGATCCAGCGCGCGCAAGACGCCATTGCCATGTCGCGGATTGGTGAAACGCGCATTGGGCGGACTGAGCAGGATCAGGTAATCCACCTCCGCTTCCGCCAGCGCGCGGTCAGGGTGAAACCGCACCATCGCACTGCTGTCCACCGGATCACCCATTTCGGAAATCAATGTCCAGCCGAAAGCATTCCTGTCTGATATCTCGTTTGCAGCACGCAGTGGCTCGATCATCGAGGTCAGGCAAGCCATCGGAAACCCCGGAAAGACCAGAAACCCCAGTTGGATATGTTCATTTCCGGTGCTGCGCTCTAAACTCTCAGGAAACATCTGTCGCACCTCTCGGATCACGCCGGGATTCTCGGTTCGCCCAAGGATTTATCATGTCTGAGCCTGACGCACATCGCGAACTTCACGAACGCAAGGTAAGATTGAACCAAGACCCGCACCGCGCGCGCGAACCGCGCGAGAACAATCTTGAAGTCGCAATTGGCCGCGAGTTGCGCGCCTTTCGCAAACAAAAGACCATGACCGTCGCAGAATTGGCGGGGCTGACAGGGCTGTCTATCGGGATGTTGTCGAAGATCGAGAATGGCAATACCTCGCCTTCGCTCACCACCTTGCGAACATTGGCCCATGTCCTGAGCGTGCCCCTGACTGCGTTTTTTCGCGGCTTCGAGGAACACCGAGAGGCGGTCCATACCCGCGCGGGCGAAGGCGTCGAGATCGAGCGCGCAGGCACGCGCGCCGGGCATCAATACAATCTTCTGGGCCATATAGGTGCCAATGCCAGCGGGGTGATGGTCGAGCCGTATCTGATTACGCTCAGCACTGAATCCGACATCTTCCCAACATTCCAGCATGGCGGGATCGAAACAATCTACATGCTGGAAGGCGAGCTGCTGTACCGCCACAGCGACCGGCTTTATCACCTGCGCCCTGGCGATACGTTGTTTTTTGACGCCGACTCGCCCCACGGCCCCGAAGGGCTGGAAAAGCTGCCGGCGCGCTACCTGTCGATCATCGCCTATCCACAAAACAGCTGATCCGCCCACCGCTGCTCAGATATCGAGCGTATGTTCACGTTCCCAGCGACTGAAATGCGACACGAATGAATCCCATTCCTGTCGTTTCAATTTCAGGAAAGCTGCCGAGAACTCTGCGCCCATCATGGCGGTCAGTTCTGCATCAGATTCGTAGGCACGCAGTGCATCAAGCAGGTTCAAGGGCAGTTTCGGCGCACCTTCGACCTTGTGACCTTCGGCATACATGTCGATATCCCAGCGCTTGCCCGGATCAGCCTTGGAATGAATCCCGCTCATGCCCGCGGCGATGATCACAGCTTGCAACAGATAGGGGTTTGCAGCGCCATCGGGTAGGCGCAACTCAAACCGGCCCGGCCCTGGCACGCGCACCATGTGGGTGCGGTTATTGCCCGTCCATGTGACCGAGTTGGGTGCCCATGTCGCACCAGACAAAGTGCGCGGCGCATTGATGCGCTTGTAACTGTTCACGGTCGGGTTGGTGATAGCCGCCAAGGCGCTTGCATGTTTCATAATGCCGCCCAGAAAATGGGTTCCCTGCTCTGACAGGCCCAGCTCGCCTGTCTGCCCAGTGCCCTTGTCAGTGGCAAAGGCGTTTTTACCCGCGTCATCCCAGACCGAGATATGCACATGGCAGCCATTGCCCGTGAGGCCCTGAATGGGCTTGGGCATGAAGGTCGCGCGGAAACCATGCGCTTCGGCCACGGATTTGACCATGAATTTGAAGAAACTGTGCCGGTCTGCCGTCACCAGCGCATCGTCGAATTCCCAGTTCATTTCGAACTGGCCATTCGCGTCTTCGTGGTCGTTCTGATACGGGCCCCAGCCCAGATCAAGCATGTAGTCGCAAATCTCACGCACCACATCATAGCGGCGCATGATCGCCTGCTGATCATAGCAGGGCTTGGCAGCAGTGTCGTAGGGATCTGAAATCTGCGTTCCGTCTGGGGTCAGCAGAAAGAATTCGGCTTCGATCCCGGTTTTGACGTTCAACCCTTCCTTCGCGGCCTCGGCAATCTGGCGGCGCAGGACATTGCGCGGGGCCTGGGCCACATCCTGCCCTTCCATCACGCAATCGGCCGCGACCCATGCGACTTCGGGCTTCCACGGGATCTGGATGACCGAAGCCGGATCGGGCACAGCCAGCATGTCAGGATGCGCGGGCGTCAGGTCCAGCCATGTTGCGAAACCGGCAAAGCCTGCACCGTCTACCTGCATGTCAGCTATGGCCTGTGTGGGTACCAGTTTCGCACGCTGCCCCCCGAACAGGTCGGTGAAGGAAATCATGAAATACTTGATGCCGCGCTCGTTTGCGAAGGCTTCCAGATCGAGTGTCATTCTTATCCCCATTGGTCGTTTGTTTTTGAAGTGAAAACGCGGGCCAGACTGATGTCTGACCCGCGCCCTGTTCTTAGTAACCAGACCCCGGCTTGCCGGGATACCAATCTGTCCCCGCCAGCGGGATTTGCGCCATCGCAGCCGCCTCCATCGTCAGTGCACAGAGGTCTTCGGGTTCGAGATTGTGCAGATGGTTATGGCCGCAGGCCCGCGCGATGGTCTGGGCTTCCAGTGTCATGACTTTCAGATAGTTACGCAGGCGGCGTCCAGCATCGATCGGGTCCAGGCGCGCAGCAAGGTCCGGGTCTTGCGTGGTGATCCCTGCCGGGTCGCGGCCTTCGTGCCAGTCGTCATAGGCCCCGGTCGTCGTGCCAAGCGCCTGATATTCGGCCTCCCATTTCGGATCATTGTCGCCAAGCGCGATCAGCGCCGCCGTGCCAATCGCCACCGCATCGGCGCCCAGCGCCATCGCCTTGGCCACATCCGCGCCTGTGCGGATACCGCCAGAGACAATCAACTGCACTTCGCGGTGCATGCCAAGGTCTTGCAGCGCGCGCACGGCTGGACGGATACAGGCCAGGATCGGCAAGCCCACATTCTCGATGAACACATCCTGCGTGGCCGCCGTGCCGCCCTGCATGCCGTCCAGCACCACAACATCCGCGCCCGCCTTTACCGCCAGTGCGGTGTCGTAATAGGGCCGGGTGCCACCAACTTTGACATAGATAGGCACACGCCAACCAGTGATCTCGCGCAGCTCCAGTATCTTGATTTCCAGATCATCCGGCCCGGTCCAGTCGGGGTGACGACAGGCCGAGCGCTGATCAATCCCCTTGGGCAAAGTGCGCATTTCGGCCACGCGGTCAGAAATCTTCTGGCCCAGCAGCATCCCGCCGCCACCGGGTTTCGCCCCTTGCCCCACCACAACCTCGATCGCATCGGCGCGGCGCAGATCGTCGGGGTTCATGCCATAGCGTGACGGCAGGTACTGATAGACCAGCTTGGTGGAATGGCCGCGCTCTTCTTCGGTCATGCCGCCATCGCCCGTGGTGGTCGA
>SKGU01000004.1 GCA_007117255.1 Natronohydrobacter sp.
CAGGCCAGCCTTGCCACACTGTGCCAAGGATCAGGATTGCCATGACCGACAGCTTCACAACAATCGATGACGTTCAGGCTTTGCTTGCAGAGCAATCCTACATTGCAGATCGCGCGCTTTCTACAGTTGCTTTTCTGGCGCTGCGCCTGAACCGGCCAATCTTCCTAGAGGGTGAGCCAGGCACTGGCAAAACCGAGATCGCGAAGGCCATCGCACAAAGCTTGGGTCGGCGCATGATCCGATTGCAATGTTATGAGGGGCTGGATGCGGCTTCGGCCGTCTATGAGTGGAATTTTGCAGCTCAGATGATCGCCATCCGCGCCGCTGAAGTGTCAGGCCAAAAAGACGATTTGCGCGCACACCTCTTCGGGCCGGACTATCTGATCGAACGCCCGCTTCTGGAAGCGATGCGCCCGCAACCAGGTGGCGCACCAGTGCTTTTGATTGATGAAATCGATCGCACGGATGAGCCTTTCGAGGCATTCCTTCTCGAAGCGCTCTCGGATTTTCAGGTCACGATCCCCGAACTCGGCACGATCAAGGCCGCAGAGCCTCCCATTGTCATCCTGACCTCGAACCGAACGCGCGAAGTGCATGACGCGCTCAAGCGCCGCTGTCTTTATCACTGGGTCGATTATCCGAATTTCCAGCGCGAACTCGATATTCTTGCGGCCCGCGCCCCAGAAGCCTCGGAAACCCTGAGCCGCGAGATTGTCGCTTTTGTGCAGCGGTTGCGCACCGAAGACCTGTTCAAGAAACCCGGCGTCGCGGAAACCATCGATTGGGCGAAATGCCTGCTGGCGCTCGATGTGCTGGAACTCTCGCCCGAAGTGATTTCCGACACGCTGGGCGCGATCCTGAAATATCAGGATGATATCGCGCGGTTGCAGGGAATGGAGGCAAAGAAGATCCTCGATGAAGCCCGCCAATCACTGGAACCCGCATGAGGTTCATCTTGCCCAAAATACTCTGGGGTGAATTGGGCTACACGCCCAAGAGGGGCGACGCCCCTGATGCGGCATAACACATGGCGCGCTACACAGAACTCTCGATCCCCGAAGACGGCAAGCTGGTCGACAACATCACCCATTTCGCCCGCGCGCTTCGCCGCGCCGGTCTGCCCATCGGGCCGGGCCGCATCAAAGCCGCAATCGAGGCGGTCGCTGTGGCCGGGTTCGACCGCAAAGCAGATTTCTACTGGGTGCTGCATGCGGTCTTCGTGAACCGTCCCGAAGAACGGCAGGTGTTCAACCAGATATTCCGGCTTTATTGGCGCGACCCGCGCTATCTTGAGCACATGATGTCGATGTTGCTGCCAGCCGTGCGCAATGTCGCCGAAGAAAAGGCCGCCGAGGCCGCAGCCAAGCGCGCTGCCGAAGCGCTGCTGGACGGCGCGGATGCGCCTGACTTGCCCGACAGCCCAAAAGACAAGGACAACACTGAAATCCAGATCGACGCGTCGCAGACCGCATCAGGCGAAGAACGCCTGCGGACGCTTGATTTTGAACAGATGTCCACCGACGAGGCCGCGCAGGCACGGCGCATGTTGGCGCGATTGTCCCTGCCTGTCAAACCCATCACCATACGCCGCCTGCGGGCTGATCCGCGCGGGCGCAAGCCCGACTGGCGCCAGACCATGCGCGCAGGTGTACGGCAGGGGGGAGAGGTCACGCGCCTTTATCATCGCAGCCAGGCTACGCGTTGGCCGGCGCTGGTGGTGTTGTGTGACATCTCTGGATCGATGTCGCAATATTCGCGCATGGTGCTGCATTTCGTCCATGCCGTCGCCAACCGTCAGGGGCAAGGCTGGGCGAAGGTGCATGCCTTCACCTTCGGCACGCGGCTCACGAATATAACCCGCCATCTGCGCACGCGCGATGTGGACAGCGCGCTTAACGCTGCAGGGGCAGAGGCGCAGGACTGGCAGGGCGGCACCCGGATCGGCGGGTGTCTGCGCGCCTTCAATGTGGACTGGTCGCGCCGGGTTTTGGGTCAGGGCGCAGTTGTGCTGTTGATCTCGGACGGGCTGGACCGTGACGACCCCGCCCTTTTGGCACGCGAGATGGAACGATTGCATCTGTCCGCGCGGCGGCTGATCTGGCTGAACCCGCTATTGCGCTGGGACAGTTTCGCGCCCCGCGCGCGGGGCGTCCGGGCCATGCTGCCACATGTGGACGCCTTTCGCGCGGCACATTCCATCGCCTCGCTCGAAGCCTTGGCGGATGCAATTTCCGATCCCAAGGACCGTGGCGAGAAAGCGCGACTGATGGCGCTGCTCAGTGATTGATTTCATGTTTCCTTTGCGCGACCATGGTTGCATGGGGGAAGCAATCATGCAGATCAATACCAGCATTGACGGCCAGACCGTTATCAGCACATTCGAGATGACACCGGGCACTTGCGCAGATGTTCTGGAGGCGCTTCAGGACGCCTATGACAAGGTGATACGCCATCAACCGGGTTTTCACGCCGTCGCGATCCATGTCAATGACGCACAGACCCGAATCGCCACCTATTCACAATGGCGGGCGCGCGAGGACTTTCAGGCCATGTTGCGCACGACAGAGATGCGCGGACGCAACCGTGCGATTGCAGCGATGTGCGCGCGGTTCGAGCCTGTCATGTATGAGGTCGCCGCGACCTATGCCCCGGACTAAGGAGCCTGCATGCGTGTCTTTCTCGCGCTGGACTTGCCTATGGCGATCCGCAGTCAATTGGTGCTGCAACAGTTCCTGATGCCTGTAAAGCGCAAGCAACCGCCCGAAAATTTCCATATCACCATGGTGTTTTTGGGCGACGCACAGCCCGAAGCGCTCGACGATCTGGACGCAGCCCTGTCACGGCTGGATATTGCGCCACTGTCTTTGCGGATCGAAGGGCTGGGGCTGTTCGGCAAGGCAAAGGCGCATAACCTGCATGCGCGTGTCACTCTCACACCAGAGTTGAACGCCCTTCATGGCAAGCTTATGGGAATTGCGCGCGCGTCGGGCTTTGCCCCCGAACACAGACGTTTCTGCCCGCATGTGACACTCGCCTATCTAAAACCCGGCCAGTTCAATCAGCCAGAACTCGAAACGGCCGTGGTACGCGATGCTGCATTCCGGACCGATCCGTTCGAGGTGTCAGACCTGGTCCTTTACCGATCACATCTGCGCAGCGATGGTGCGCAATACGACGCGCTTGAGCGTTACCCGCTGTCAGCAGCAGGTCGGGCCTTGAAGCAATAACTGTGTAGCTCGGCCCCATTGGTGCGCAACCAATCACGATGAACGACATAATCGGGCATCAACTGCCGGACACAGGCCCAGAAAGCACGCGAATGGTCCATATGCTTCAGGTGTGCGACTTCATGCGCGGCGACGTAGCGCAGCACTTGCGGTGGGGCCATGATCAGCCGCCATGAGTACATTAGCCGCCCCTGCGCCGTGCAAGACCCCCAGCGCGACCGCGTATCGCGCAGGCTGATCGCGCTGAAGGGGCGGTCGAGGACTGCAGCATAGTATTCGCTGGCCGCGATAAGTTCAGCTTGCGCAGCCGCCTTGCAATAAGCCGAAAGACGCAGAGCTGTGCGCTGTCCATCAGGATCAGGTGGCACGAGAACCAGCGTGTCATCTTCGACAATACGGCGGACAGACGTGCTTTCGGTGATTCGCCTGACCTGGCCGCGTAACAGGATTTGCCCACCGACACGCACACGCTGCCTTTTTGGTGCACGCCCCAGAGCAGCACGCAACCAGCCTTCCTTTGCTCGCAAAAAGCCCAGCGCTTCGGCGAGTGGCAAGCTGCGCGGCATTGACAGGGTGACGCGTCCATCCAACCCAGAGACGCGCAAATTCAACCGTCTGGCCTGTGCCGACCTGCGCAGGGACACACAGATCGGTGGTATACCCGGCAAAACTGCAACTCCGTCGCTGACCTGCAGTTCTGCCCTGTCGACACTGCCCATGCATCTGCCTTTCTTGCATGAAAGCGCCGAAGTCCCGCAAAGGTGCGGCGCTCAGGCCTTTACAGCCAGACCGAGTTATGGCACGGCACAACGCTTGAAGGAAGGCACGCGAACAAAGGAAATGTCGATGTCCAATCCAGACTGGGGTGTGAAGCGACTGTGCCCCGAAACAGGAAAGCGCTTTTACGATCTGCACAAGACGCCGATCATCAGCCCATATACTGGCAAGATCGTCACCGTCGATTCACATGATCGTCGTGAAGAAGCCGGCGTCGCCGCGCTGAAAGCCAAAGCCAATGCCAAGGTCGATGATGATGATGATCTGCTGGTCGACGATGAGGACGATGCTGTCGAAGTAGATGATGAACTGCTTGAGGACGATGACGACGAAACCGTCGCACTCGATGATCTGGCTGATGTCGCCTCGGATGATGAGGACTAACGATCATTTCCGGGCGTGATGCCGGATTTTCCTGTTGCGTTAGCGCGTTTGCTTTCGTAAGAGGCGCTGACGCTGGAGATACCGGCGTTATCGTGGGGCCATAGCTCAGTTGGGAGAGCGCTTGAATGGCATTCAAGAGGTCAGCGGTTCGATCCCGCTTGGCTCCACCAAATAAAACA
>SKGU01000169.1 GCA_007117255.1 Natronohydrobacter sp.
GGCCATCATGGACCGCGCGTTTGTGAATATGCCCCAAAGCCCAGTAATCGAAGCCATGCGCCTGCAAATCGGCCAGCGCACAGGGCGCATAGGGGTCATGGCCTGACGTGCCGTTCAGCGACGTGTGCATCAGTCCGATATTCAGCGCGTCCGCTTCGGGCGCGCGGTATTTCGGCAGCAGGCTTTCCGGCGCGTGGCGGTCGCGGAAACTCAGGCCATGGATGGCAATGCGCTGGTGATCCTTCTCCAATACCTCCATGCCCGCCCGCGCACCGAAAACATGCACGGCTGGGGGAAAGGTCAATTCGCGCGTGATCTGGCTTTCGGCGTCGTGATTGCCCCGGATGATGAAGACCCTGATCCCTGCCTGATCAAGCCGGGCGAGCTCTGCCACAAGAAAGCGCGCGGTTTTCATGCTGGTCTGGTGGCCATCGTAAAGATCACCTGCGATCAGCACGGCATCAACCTGCTCGAACAGGGCAAGATCAATGATATTGCGCAGCGCCCCGCGCGACGCATCTGCAATCAACTCGGCCAGATCAGGGTCGCGCAGTGCAAGGCTGCGCAGCGGGCTGTCGAGATGAAGATCTGCTGTGTGAATGAAACGAAAGGCCATGGCGCGACAGTGCAATGCGCATGCGCTGGCGACAAGGGGTAAGGTGCGTGCTGAGCACGCACCCTACGCCAACCGCCTTGCCTGGTCGCAGCGCAGACGCGCGCCTGATCAGTTTGTGCCGCTTGCGTTCAGAAAGCCCAGTACGTCGATCCGGTCCTGCTCATCGCGCAAACCCCGAAAGGCCATCTGGTTGCCGGGAATGTAGCTGTCGGGGTTCTCCAGCCATGCCAGAAGCGCATCAACCGACCATTCCCCGCCATGTTCGGACAATGCGCGCGAATAGCGCCAGCCCTCGGCCGCCCCGATATCGCGCCCGATGATGCCCACCAGATGCGGGCCACCGCGATTCTGTTCGGCATCGTGGACATGGCAGGCCGCACATTGACGCCAGACCCGCTGGCCGTTCTCGATATCGGCGCTGGCCAGGGCCGCAAGGCCCCCGGCATCAGCCGTATCCTGTGCGCTCTCAACCGCATCTGCGGCCTCTGCGGTCTCGGTGGTGTCTTCTGCTGCAGCCTCTGGCTCGGTTTGCGCCACCTCGGCCTCACTCTCAGCGTCGACCGTCTCGGCGGGTGCGGCGTCCGCAACTTCGGGTGCCTCTGTTTGCTCCGCTGTGTCGGCCTCGGCCATCTCGGCTTCGGTTGTGTCATCCGCCGTCAGGTCTGATCCGGCAGTCTCGACCTCGTCCGGGGGCGCACCGGCTTCCGCCATCGCGGATGCTGTATCTTCCGCAGTGCCGGCCTCTGCGACATCCTCGGCCACATCCATGGCGATCTCTATCTCGTCAGCCGCCGCGTCGTCCATCTGTGCCAGCTGGCGCGCGCGCTCGGCTTCGGATGCCAGATCGCGCGGCACCTGATACACAGATGGCACAGTCGGCGCGCCATCATCGCGCACCAGCGCCACGCGCTGTCCATCCATTGCACGCCCTCGCGCACCCAGAGCATCAATGATCACCACAAGAAACAAAAGAACTGTTGCGCCCGCAACCAACAGTCGCATTCCCTTGTCACCAGGGGCGTTGCGTTTCAGTATCTTGATCCATTCCTCCATGCCGGACTCCTCGTCATTGGCAGAGCTTCTGTTACATCACTCCGGAATGTTATAGCTTCATACAAGGGTTTGCCAACCATTCGACATATCCGTTTGCCTTGTGCCATACGACCCTAAACAGGCGCGCGCTGTCCTTAATCGCCGGCCTGGTTTTGCAGCAGACGCCGCGCCTGTGCCAGCAATGCTGCCAGAACCGGGGTATGGGGTTCGCGCCATGGCGCAATCAGGCCCACCTGCTTTTCTGGCCCCGCGCTGCGCAGGGGCACGGCGACCAGATCCGGCGTGGAGGCAAACAGCGCCGCCGTATGCGCATTGACCACACTGACCCATGGCCCCGCCTGCACATGGGCGATCAGCGTCAGGATCGAGTTTGACTCAAGTTGCGGCGTGACCTCGACCCCTGCGCGGTCGAATTCTGCATTCAGGATACGGCGGTTTTGCATATCCGGTGTCAGCAGACACAGCGGCAGGCCCGCAAGCGCTGTCCAGTCCAGCCCGGTCCGTGCCGCCATCGGATGATCAGCACGGGTCAGCAGCAGATACCGCTCTGCATAAAGCGGCACTGTCACCACGCGGCCCAATGGCTCATTGTCCAGATACGAGATGCCTGCATCAAGTTGCAGATTGTCGATCTGGTGCAGGATCTCGATGGACGAGCGCGCAAGGATTTCAAGCCGCACCTTGGGATGCGCGCGCATATACGGCCCGGTCAACTGCGCGATCATCGGCAGCGCGGTCGGCACCACCCCCAACCGCAGATTGCCTGACAGCCCGTGGCGCACGGCGCGCATTTCCTCGCGCAGGGTGCGGGCATCGCCCACAATCCGGGTGGCCCAGTCCAGCACGCGCGCGCCCTCTGGCGTCAGCCCCTCGAAACGTGAGCCGCGCCAGACCAGTTGCACGCCCAACTCGCCCTCCAGCTGCTTGATCGCGGCCGAAAGCGACGGTTGCGTGACGCCACAATGTTCCGCAGCCCGTCCGAAATGGCGGGCATTGGCAAGGGCGATGAACATTTCCAGACGGTCGAGCATGAAAGTTGTTGTGCACTGTGGCACGGGTGGGGCGCAAGTGCGCTGATTTGTCGTGCGGCTCTTGCTGTAGGGGTGCGCGCGCCTTATGTGCGAGCGCATGATGAAGATACCTTATCTGAACCGCGCGCCCATGGTGGCCGTGCTGCGCCTGCAAGGCATGATCGCAACGGGCGGCAATCCGGGCCGGCTGAATGATGCGGGGCTTGCGCCGCTGATTGAAGCTGCCTTCCGGCGCGGCAAGCCCAAGGCGGTGGCGCTGGTCATCAACTCGCCCGGTGGCAGCCCTGTGCAATCGGCCCTGATCGCCGCACGCATCCGCAGACTGGCCGAGGAAACAGACGTCCCGGTCACAGCCTTTGTCGAGGATGTGGCGGCATCGGGCGGCTACTGGCTGGCCACGGCGGCAGATGAAATCTTCGCGGATGCCAATTCCATCGTCGGCTCCATCGGGGTGATCTCTGCCGGGTTCGGCCTGCAAGACATGATCGCGAAACTGGGGGTGGAACGGCGGGTCTATACCTCTGGCAAGTCCAAATCTCAGCTTGACCCGTTCCGCCCCGAAAACCCCGAAGATGTGGCACGCCTCAAAGCCCTGCAAAACGATGTGCACGAGAATTTCATCACGCAGGTCAAAACCCGGCGCGGCGCAAAACTGTCTGACAATGACGAGTTGTTCACCGGGGCCTTCTGGCTGGGCAGGCAAGCCGTTGATCTGGGGCTGGTGGACGGGATCGGCCATCTGGTGCCGATGATGCAAGCGCGCTACGGCGACAAGACCCGCTTCCGCGTCTATGGGATGCGCAAACCCCTGCTGGCGCGCTTCGGGCTGTCGTTGATGGGCGATGCGCTGGCGCTGGCGGAAGAACGCGCGCTTTACGCACGCTTCGGGGTCTAGGCCAATGCTGTTCAAGGTCGTCACAGCATTTCTGGTCTTCATGGTGGTGATGGGGGCCGTACAAAAATGGCTGAACCCGACCCGCAAGACCCCGCTCGACAAGTTGCGCCAGGCGAAATTGCCACGCCCGCGCAAATGCAAAAGCTGTGGCAAGTTTCTCATCGGCGGCGAAAACTGCCGCTGCAAGGACAAGTAACCCATGTTGATTGATATCGCCCAGATCGTGGGCGGGCTGATCGTCCTGCTGCTGGCAGGCGATTATCTGGTGCGCGGTGCAGTCAATCTGGCATTGCGGCTTGGCATCCCGGCGCTGATGGTGGGCATGACCGTCGTGGCCTTCGGCACCTCGGCACCGGAACTTCTGGTCTCGGTCAAGGCGGTGTTGTCCGATGCGGGCGGGCTGGCGCTGGGCAATGTGGTTGGCTCGAATATCGCGAATATCCTGCTGGTCATGGGCCTGCCCGCGCTGATCGCACCTGTGCTGATCGGACGCGACAGCCTGCGCGACTACGCGATCATGCTGGCGGCGACCGCGCTGTTCATCGGGCTGAGCTTCACCGGCGTCATCGCTTTGTGGCAGGCGCTGGTCCTTCTGGCCGCTTTTGCTCTGTTCATGGGCGAAAGCATCTGGCGCGGGCGGCGCACGCGCACGCAACCTGACGATCTGGAAGGCGCGGACCCGGCGCTTCCGGGCGCAAAGCTCGCGTTGTTTCTGACCCTTGGGCTTGTCGGTCTGCCACTGGGCGCAAACCTGCTGGTCGCGGGCGCAGTGGATATCGCGGAAACACTGGGCGTGTCCGATGTGGTGATCGGGTTGACGATCGTGGCCATCGGCACCTCGCTGCCTGAACTGGCCACAACCCTTATGGCCGCGATCCGGCGCGAAGGGGGGGTGGCGCTGGGCAATATCCTTGGCTCGAATGTCTTCAACCTGCTGTTCA
>SKGU01000294.1 GCA_007117255.1 Natronohydrobacter sp.
AGCCTGAGTTAATCAGGTGGTCGCCAGATAACGAGGCCACGACCCCGCCAGAGCCAGCTCCCTCGGAGATGCTTATCGGCCACTGGAAAAGGGCCACGCACGCGAAGAGCAGCACCTGCCTCATGAACAGATAGGGTGGCTTGTGGTGCAACGCAAGGGCGAACCTTCACTTGACCGACGTTCGCTTATTGTTCATGCTGCAGGCATGGTTGAGGCTGAAAGTTATCGCGATCCTCCAGGCCGCGTTCTGGCGCGCGGTGTCTGTCGGTGTCTTGCATCGTTGGGTTTTGCACCTTTGCTTGAATATGTCCCCGCACGCGGACTAAGGGTCGATGTCATGGCGCTTGGCCCAAAGGGTGAAATCTGGGTGGTCGAATGCAAATCCAGCCGCGCAGATTTCCGCTCTGACCACAAGTGGCAGGGGTATCTGGGCTGGTGTGACCGTTTCTTCTGGGCTGTGGATACAGAGTTTCCGCAAGATGTGTTGCCGGAGGGAACAGGTCTTATTCTTGGCGATGGCTTTGGCGCAGAGGTGCTGCGCTTGCCCGAGATCGATCCGCTACCGGCCGCGCGCCGCAAGGCCCTGATGCAAGACTTCGGCCGTCAGGCGGCGTTGCGTCTGGCACGGGTGAAAGACCCGATGCTGGACACTGAGTTCTGACGCCGCAGGCCAATGATCCTGGCGTTAGGGGCGCAGTAGGGTGCGTGCTCAGCACGCACCCTACGTCAACCACCCGCGCGCGCGGGTTGCATGCAGAGCTGCAGATCCGCCCCTGAGTGTCAGCCCCCGCAGTCTGCGCAGGATGGCCGGGCTGGCCCGCGTCACTGGCAGTGGCATTTCCGCATGCGTAATCTGGCCCAGGCACAGTTCCGCCAGTAAACGCCCGAACACTGTGCCCGGTGCGATACCGCGTCCATTGTAGCCAGAGACAGAAAACAGACCAGGTGCAGGCTGGTGCAAACGCGGCAGGGCGTCGGATGTGGTACCAATTTCCCCCCACCAGCCTGTCCGCAGCGGCACCTCACGCAGTTGCGGAAAAAGCCGAACCATCTGTCGTACTGCCCAGGCACGGTGCACTGCGCCATCCAGCCGCCCAAGCTGGCCGACCGAGCCGATGATCAACCGCCCGTCGGCATCAAGCCGGAAGGAGGTCAGCAGTTTGCGTGTATCCCATGCCCCCTCGCGTCCGGGCAGGATACTGGTCAGCAGCTCTGGCGGCAGCGGGTCTGTGGCGAAGTTGAAGTAGGGCAGAATCACCTGTTCGCATGCCAGATCGCGGATCGGGGCCGTCATGAACGTGTCGGTGGCAAGTATCACTTTTTCTGCGGTCAGATCGCCTTGAGGCGTATGCATGCGCCAACCATCCGGAACGGGCGACAACATTGTGACGGGGCTATGGCCATAAATCTGCGCACCCTGCGCCTGCGCTGCGCGTGCCAGCCCGCGTGCATAGGCAAGCGGTTGGATGGTGCCCGCGCGTGGGTCAAACAGCGCCGCGCTGAATGCGGCGCTGCCGGTACGCAAAGCTGTGGCGCGTTGGTCCAGCAAACGCACATCTGTGCCGCGCGCGCGCCATTGGTCCGCACGGGCCTTGAGCGCGGCGGCCCCTGCGGTATTTGCCGCGCAATGCAATGTGCCATTGGGGGTGGCCTCGCAGTCAATACGTTCGCGCGCGATGATCTGCCAGACCTCGGCGGGGGCTGTACCAAGGCAGTCAAGCAGGCGCGGACCATGCACTGGGCCTGCGCGCGCGATCAATTCCTGCGGCATTAACCACAGCCCTGCATTGACCAGCCCGACATTGCGCCCGGCAGCGCCCGCGCCTGGCATATCCGCCTCGATCACCGCAACCTCTGCGCCAGCGCGGGCCAGTTGCAGCGCTGCCGACAGGCCCGTATAGCCAGCGCCGATAACGGCGATCCGTGCGTGACATGCGCCCGTCAGTACTGGGCAATCCGGTGCAGGGGCCGCGGTCAGCCCCCACAGGCCGGGGCCGTCAGATGTCAAAGCGCACGCCTTGCGCAAGTGGCAACTCGTCGGAATAGTTGATCGTGTTGGTGGCGCGTCGCATATAGGCCTTCCATGCATCCGACCCGCTTTCGCGCCCGCCGCCGGTTTCCTTCTCGCCGCCAAACGCACCACCGATTTCCGCGCCCGATGGCCCGATATTCACGTTGGCGATCCCGCAATCCGATCCCGCGGCCGAAAGAAATGTCTCGGCCTCGCGCAAGTCTCGCGTGAAGATGCACGATGACAGGCCTTGTGGCACGCCGTTTTGCAAGGCGATCGCCTGATCGAGACTGTCATATTCCATCACATAGAGGATGGGGGCGAAGGTCTCTGCGCATACGATATCACTTTGGCCGGGCATCTCGACAATCGCAGGACGCGCATAGGCCCCGCCCTCTACGCCCTCGACTTGCTCGCCGCCATGGACAATCCCGCCTTCAGTGCGCGCCTGATCAAGCGCTGCATGCATGCGTGCAAGGCTTTCGTGGTCGATCAGCGGACCGACCAAAGTGCCTTCGGCACGCGGATCACCGATTGGCAGGCTGGCATAGGCGGCTTTCAGCTTTTCGACCAGCGCTTCGCGCAAGCTGTGATGCACGATCAGACGGCGCAGGGATGTGCAGCGCTGCCCCGCTGTGCCGACCGCCGAAAACACGATGGCGCGCACGGCCATATCAAGATCGGCCGAAGGGGCCACGATCATCGCATTGTTGCCGCCCAGCTCCAGAATTGAGCGCCCAAAGCGCTGCGCGACCTTTGGCGCGACCTGTCGCCCCATCCGGGTGGAACCTGTGGCAGAAACCAGTGGCACGCGCGGGCTGTCCACCAAGGCCGCGCCCAGATCAGCGCCGCCTATGACCAGTTGCACCAGACCTTCAGGCGCATCGCCAAAACGCTCCAGCGCACGGTGGAATGCTGCCATCGTGGCCAGCGCTGTCAGCGGGGATTTCTCGGATGGCTTCCAGATGACCGGATTGCCGCAGACCAGCGCCAGTGCTGTGTTCCACGACCAGACCGCGACTGGAAAATTGAATGCCGTGATCACAAGGGTGGGGCCAAGCGGGTGCCAGGTTTCCATCATCCTGTGGCCCGGACGCTCAGATGCAATGGTCAATCCATAAAGCTGGCGTGACAAGCCGACTGCGAAATCACAGATGTCGATCATCTCCTGAACTTCGCCAAGCCCCTCGGAGGTGATCTTGCCCGCCTCAAGCGTCACCACCGCCCCAAGGGTGGCTTTTGCGGCGCGCAGCTCTTCACCCAGAAGCCGGACAAGTTCACCGCGGCGTGGGGCAGGGGTTTGACGCCAGGTCGCAAATGCCGCTTCAGAGCGGTCAAGCACCTTTGGAATGTCCTCAAGCCGGGTTTGGACCAGTTGCCCGATCTCAGCCCCGTCAATCGGGCTGCTGACCGCCAGATCCCCACCCTGAAACTGGTGGGGTTGCAACCCGGCATCTGCAAGGGTCTGGTTGTGGTGCATGGCATATCCTCCTGTGTCCTGGTCGCGCATCACTCGGCTGCGCCTGTTTCCCGCACAGCCAATCATGTTCCTGCCCGCAGGCCAAGCTGTCTGAGCAGAAAAAAGCCCGGCGCGAAGGCCGGGCTCTTGCAGACAGTGGCAATCGCAATCTTATTGCGGCATTTGTTCGGACAATTCGTTGAATGCGGCGGTGAAGCCGATCAGCGACATGTTCAGATCAACGGTCTGATCAGGTGCCCCAACTGGCACCAGTGTCCAGGTTGCTGTCGCGCCACGACGGAAGGCGTCAACCTCCGGCGCAGTGAATCCGACACGAGCAATGCAGCCGATGGCCGTGCAGAAGGTGAACGGATAGCGCTTTGCCGCGCCACCATCGACCTGCATTACCAGTTGTGCAGTCAGCAATGTTTCCAATGGGGTCAGGATCGTGGCCCCTGCAACAGCTTCCTGCCCGGCTGGAAGCGGGAAGATTGAAATTTCAGCGGTGGCATTTCCTTCGCCATCGCGCAGAAGCTGGTACATCTGGCAGGGGTCTTCCTCATCTGGGATGCGCACGCAGACCATTTCCCAGTCGCCATGCGTGTTGCCGACATAGCTGTCGCCATCGCCTTCCGCACCGATCACTTCGCCTGTGGACAGGACCATGGCGGGAGATTCTGTTGCGGCGGGCGGATCAGAGGCTTCCTCAGTTTGTGCGACGGTGCCTGCTGCGAAGAGCATAATTGCTGCGGCGGCGCCAGTTACCTTGAGATGGGATATGTTGAATACTGTCATGCGATGTCCTTCGGATCCTCGTTCTTCTGGTCATTCGGTAACACGCGTTCCGAATGCTGTCAGTCGAAAAAACGCACGGATACCTGCTTGTGATCAAGAACGCGTTCATTGCGGCTGGTGGGAGCGTTGACAGGCATGAAGTGCAGCAGCCGCGCAGGAACAGTCCGTGCGTTTGATCGTCAACCATAAAAATAAGGACCCGAAGGTCCTTATTTGAAACACTTTTTTTATCTCCCTGTCGGACTGGCCGAC
>SKGU01000149.1 GCA_007117255.1 Natronohydrobacter sp.
CTGCCCCTTGTCATCGGATGCGCCGCGCGCGCGGATCACTTTTCCGTTGGGGGTGTCCTCAATCTGCGGGTCGAACGGGTCGCTGTTCCACAGATCCAGCGGATCGACCGGCTGGACGTCGTAATGGCCGTAAAACAGCAGATGCGCACCGTCAGCAGCCCCGCCATGCGCCACGACCATCGGATGGCCGGGCGTGGTATCCTTTCGGGCAGAAAAACCCATTGAGTTCAGGTCTTTGACCAGCCATTCGGCCGCTGCCTGCACGTCAGCTTTATGGGCTGGATCGGTGGAAATCGAGGGAATACGCAACAATGTGCTGAGGCGGTCCAGCGCCTGCGGCATGTCACTGTCGATCTGGTCCAGCACGCGGGAAAGGGGGGTGCTCATGGTGTCGCCTCCGAGGCTATGTATTTTGGCGCGAAGGTAACAGAGCCTCCGGGGCTGTCCAGTCCTGACGCGGCAGATATATTGGGGCACAGACAGGAATGATTCTGGGAAGAAAGACAGATGTTGAACTGCTGGAAAACTCTGGCCGCTGCGGCGGCTTTGCTGAGCGCCGCGACCGCGTCGGCACAACAGGCCAACTCCGAACAATACCGGATGGACGGGCTGGAAGTGACTGTCGTGTCGCACGCGTTTTTGACCGATGAAGAGCTTATGACCCTTCGACTGGTTGGTCAGAACCGCGACGCATTGTCGCTGTTTGTACCTGAAGGCGACGGCTACGCAGCGCTGGCCGTCGCGCCAGCAGAAGGGTTCGTGCGCGCAGGTGAGCCAGTGCCATCGGCCATTGCGATGGCAGGTCTGCCAGACATCGACAGTGCGCGCAGTTCGGCGCTGGAGGCGTGTAATTCCGTGCGCCAAAGCGGTGCGGAATGCCAGATCGTGCTGGAAATCGCGCCAGAGTGACAGCGCGCGCCATGTGAACAGGCATTGGACGCATGGCACTGCGGTTGCGCGAAGCGGGTGCGTGACACTGGTTTATGCGCCTGCTTCGCGACACAGCGTCGCGCAAACCCGTTTTGGCAGGGCTTTTCCGCCGATGTTGATCTATGTCAAAGGCGACTCCGGAATGAGCGATATGCTCATAATTGAATCTCTTTCTTTGCTTTTGCGCGAAGAAGTAGATAGAAAGATGTGAATATACCTAGCCAAGATGCGAGGGAGAGGGTTTTGGACTATAATACTGCGCTCGACACGGCCCTGAACAGATTGCACGAAGAAGGGCGTTATCGGACGTTTATCGATATCGAGCGTCGCAATGGTCAGTTCCCCAATGCTGTCTGGACGCAGCCAGACGGTACACGCAGCGATATCGTTGTCTGGTGTGGCAATGATTATCTTGGCATGGGTCAGCAGCGTGTCGTGCTGGATGCGATGCATGAAGCACTCGATGCGACTGGCGCAGGTTCGGGCGGAACGCGCAACATTTCCGGCACAACTGTCTATCACAAGCGGCTTGAAGCCTGTCTGGCCGATCTGCATCAGAAAGAAGCGGCACTGGTATTCACCTCTGCCTATATCGCCAATGATGCGACACTTTCGACATTGCCGAAGCTGTTTCCCGGCCTGATCATCTATTCCGACGCGCTGAATCACGCCTCGATGATCGAAGGGGTGCGCCGCAACGGTGGGGCAAAGCGCATCTTCCGGCATAATGATGTCGCGCATCTGCGGCAGTTGCTGGAAGCAGATGATCCGGCAGCCCCCAAGGTGATTGCGTTTGAATCGATCTACTCCATGGATGGCGACTTCGGCCCGATCGAGGCGATCTGTGATCTGGCCGATGAATTCGGCGCGCTGACCTATATCGACGAAGTGCACGCAGTAGGGATGTATGGTCCGCGCGGGGCCGGTGTGGCAGAGCGTGACGGGCTGATGGGCCGCATTGATATTATCAATGGCACGCTGGCCAAGGCTTACGGGGTGCAGGGCGGCTATATCGCGGCTTCTGCCAAAATGTGTGACGCGGTAAGATCTTATGCGCCCGGTTTCATCTTTTCGACCTCGCTGCCCCCTGCTGTGGTGGCCGGTGCGGAAGCCTCGGTCGAGTTCCTGAAAACGGCCCAGCATCTGCGCGACAAGCAGCAGGAACACGCGCGCATCTTGAAGATGCGCCTGCGTGGTCTTGGCCTGCCGATCATTGATCATGGCAGTCACATCGTTCCGGTGCATGTGGGCGATCCGGTGCATTGCAAGGCGATTTCCGACATGTTGCTGTCGCGCCATGGTATTTATGTGCAGCCCATCAACTTCCCGACTGTGCCGCGAGGCACCGAGCGTTTGCGCTTCACGCCCTCGCCTGTGCACACGCCGCGCATGATCGATGACCTTGTGCGCGCAATGGATGGGCTGTGGGCGCATTGTGCGCTGAATCGCGCTGAAATCTCGGCCTAGAATCGGTTTGAGCTTCAAATCGTTGAAAAACTCTTTATAGTGATCTTGTGTGATAACGCGGAACGGAGAATTTCGCGAGGTTCTGAGTCGAGTGCAGAAGAGTTTCAAAAGCGGTAAAGGGCGGGCAATGAAGTGGTTTGGCAGTAGGCCTAACTCTGAAGACCTACATCCATCCGGCGCATCAGTGGTTGGCTTCGATGATTTCGAGGTCTGTCTCGGTGATCTGATGCGAGGTGAACGGGCGACCTTGGGCAAGTCGCTGCTGGATGTGCAACGAGAACTCCACATTCGCGCGACATATATCGCCGCCATCGAAGCGGGCGACTTGTCTGCGTTTGAGGCTGCGAGTTTCGTTGCTGGCTATGTGAGATCCTATGCGCGCTATCTGGGCATGGACCCGGATTGGTCTTATGCGAAATTCTGTGCGGAAACGGGCTTTGCAATCGTTCCCGATTTGCAGCGGAGCACGTCAAGCACGCCACGTCAGGACCAGCAGATCAGCCGCGATTTTTCTCAGGGTCTGCTGTCACGCACCAAGATGGCATCAGAGCCCGATCCAATCTGGAATCGGCTTGATCCAGTTGCCATCGGGTCAGTTGCGGTGATGATTTTTCTGATTGCCGGGCTTGGTTTTGGTGGGTGGACCGTGCTGCGCGAGGTGCAGCGTGTGAATCTGGCGCCAGCCGATTTGCCGCCTGAAGTGCTGGCAGAGCTTGATCCTGTCATGACGGGGGCCGCGCCGCGTGTGTCGGTGGTGGAGGAGCCTGCCTTGCGGCTGAATGCTGATCGCGCAACGCAGCCGGTAACGGCGCAGGGTGTTGTGCGCAGCTATCGTCCTGAAGCGCTGGATACTCCGATTGTAACGTCGCGCGACGGACCAATTGCAGCGATCAATCCGCGCAACACCGAAGAAGATGATGCAGACATGTCCATTCGGTCTGCTGTGGATCTGGCATTGGCGGAAGCGGGGGGGCAGATCGCTGTGCCTGGTGACGTGCGTGTGACGCAGGATGGTCCGCCAGTTGTGGAAGTTCTGGCCGTACGCCCCAGCTGGATCAGGGTTCGGGCAGCGGATGGCACTGTCCTTTTCGAGAAGGTTCTGGATGCCGGTGAGCGCTACGCCGTTCCGCAATCTGAAGCTCCGGCGACATTGCGGGCGGGAAATTCCGGCTCGGTCTATATGCTGGTAGACGGCCAGGCTTTTGGACCAACGGCGCCTGGTGCACAGGTGGTGGATCAGATCGCGTTGTCGCATGAAGCTGTGACAGAACGGTTCTCGCTAGCTGATCTGAGTGGCGATCAAGCCCTGCGTGAGTTTATTGCCGTGGCCGAAGTCGAGAATTGAAACCTTTGTCACGTTCAGGTGACTATGGCAGAAATGCCTGCGCAGATCCGTTCAACGCTGGTACACTGCAAGAGTAGTTCTTCTTTATGGCCCGTAGCGAAAGCTCGGGCCTTTTCTTTTTCGTGGCGCGTCCCAGCCATTGCTGCGTTGCTTTGATTGACGTAACCTGTCGCTGACAGTCTGAACGGGTAAATCACTTATGGATCACAACCATATCCGCCCTTGGCGCAATATCGATCGGCGCAAGTCGCGTCAGATCATGGTGGGGTCTGTTCCGGTCGGGGGTGGCGCGCCGATTTCGGTACAGACAATGACCAATACGGATTCCGGCGACGCAGCGGCGACGATTCGGCAGGTTCTGGCCTGCGCGGAAGCGGGGGCAGATATCGTGCGGGTCTCTGTGCCTGACACGGATGCCAGCCGCGCGCTGCGCGAGGTCTGCCGCGAAAGCCCTGTGCCTATCGTCGCGGATATTCATTTTCACTACAAACGCGCGATAGAAGCGGCAGAGGCGGGCGCGGCCTGTCTGCGCATCAATCCCGGCAATATCGGCGATGCGGCGCGTGTGCGCGAGGTGATCAAGGCGGCGCGCGATCATGGCTGTTCGATCCGTATTGGCGTGAATGCCGGGTCACTGGAAAAGCACCTGCTGGACAAATATGGCGAGCCTTGCCCGGATGCGATGATCGAATCCGGCCTCGATCATATCCGTATTCTGCAGGACAATGATTTCCATGAATTCAAGATCAGCGTGAAAG
>SKGU01000098.1 GCA_007117255.1 Natronohydrobacter sp.
AAGAGGCGCTGACGCTGGAGATACCGGCGTTATCGTGGGGCCATAGCTCAGTTGGGAGAGCGCTTGAATGGCATTCAAGAGGTCAGCGGTTCGATCCCGCTTGGCTCCACCAAATAAAACATGATCTTATACGAAAAACAGCCCCGTCAGTGCGGGGCTTTTTCTTTGGACATCGATCCAAAAAATTCGGTCAAAATGTGATCGAGTGGGTATCACCTTCGCCCTGTCCTCTCGTGACAAGCACCTGTCGGATCTGGTGAAGGCGGCGCGCGCAGCTTTGCAGTTCCGCCACATGCATAAAGCAGCCTGCTGTAGACAGGCCGTCCGCTATCGCAGCAGAATGCGCAACAACGGCTACGCTTGACCAGCATGGTTGCAACACGCGCTGAGGATGCAGGATATGATAAGTCTTTGCATCAAGTTGCAACGCGGTTGGGCTGGACACGGCAACTGACATGTCCGTCAGCTCTAGCGTTGCGAACTGGCCCGCGGTCGGATCAGATAAGCCTATTCGCCACGGCCCTCCCAAAGTGGCTGTTTCGCCAATATCGATCATCACATGGGTCAATCCGGACGCTTTAAGACTCTCCCTGACTGCATCCGTGGCGGCCCCTTGTGCAATGCCGTTAAAGCTGAGCGCCTGCCCCGCATCCAGACGCAGGCCACGCCGCATCCCAGTTGGCAGCGCAACCCGCCGCCAACCGACGACCGCGCGTGCAGCGTTTACATCGCCACCAAATGCATGGGCGTTCCATAGTGGCTGGATCGTAGGATCGAACAATCCATCTGTTGCATGGTACAACTGATCACAAAGACCCAGTAAATCACGCCAGCGTTTATCAACATCGGGGAGGATGCCTTTCGCATTCAGAAGCACCAGATCGGAGTCTGACCGAAACAGGCTGAAGCGACGCTCATAGGCTTCGATCTCATGGCGCGCACGGGCGAGCGCCAGGCGCGTCACCTCTTCCGGACCCTCAAGCGTGATGGAGACATCAGCGCCAAGGGCCACGCCTTGCCATGTCAGACGCGGCATTGGGGCATTGCGGCTGGACCCGGCCAGCGCAGCACAGGCGGCGATGCTTAACAGGCGGCGGCGTGACAGCATGCTCATGCCGGCGCCCCGCGCGGGGGAGCGGCTGGAACCGGGGCACGCTCAGGGGTTTGCCGACCAGCGCGGCGCGCCGCCAGAACCAGCGGCACGCAGCGTTTCTCATCGTCATGTATCGCTACGCAATCCAGGCATTGGAAACATTCGGAATAGGCGATCTTTCCAGATTTTTCGATCGCGCCATACTGGCATTTCACTCGACAAAGTTGGCAGGGGCTACCGCATTCCTTGCGCCGCGCGATCCAGTCGCGGCCTCGGAACAGCCCACCGATGGCCATGACGGCCCCAAGCGGGCAGAGGTAGCGGCAAAAGCCCTTGAACAAGACCATTCCAAGCGCGAGCCAGAACACGGCATAGGCGACGAAATACCATTCACGGATAAAGAACACTGTAATTGCGGTCTTGAACGGCTCGATCTCGGCGGCAGTGTCAACATGCTGCGGGGCGAAGGCGACCAAACCTGCCAATCCACCCAAAGCGATGTATTTCAGCGATTTCAGTCGTTTGTCCCATCGTGGGGACGGGTCGATTTGTGGTAGGAGAAGCGCACGACCCAAATGATGCGCGAACTCCTGCAACGCGCCGAACGGGCATAACCAGCCGCAAAACAGCCCCCTGCCCCAGAGCACGAAACCAAGCCCCGCCGCCGCCCAGACCATCAGCGAAAACGGATCATAGAGCAGAAATGTATAGGCCCCGCCGTCAAGCGCCGTGCGCAGCACGCCAAGCGGCGTCACGATGGACAATTGCCCTTGCCCCCAGAAGCCCACGAACCCTGTCATCACGGCAAGGATCAGCAGCCGCGTGGGCGTGAAATATCGCCAGCCCGCAAACCGGTTCATCCGACCGCCAAGCGCCCAGACCAGCGCGGCCAGTCCCAGCGCCAGAATGATCAGATCAATCTGACGGTTATAAAGTGCCTCGAGCCATGGCGGCATTGGCGTAATAACCTTTTCGCGCAGAAAAAACCGATCATCCGTCTGGTGTTCCAGCTCCAACTTCACTCGCCCAATTTCAGGGGTGATGAAGCCATGTTCGCGCACGGCCTCGACAATCAGGGTGAAAGGCTCGGCAGGATTGAAGCCCAATCGCCGGTCAGTGCGCAATATCATCGCCGTGCCCTCAGGCACGTCAGGGGCAAGATCAACCAGAAAATCTGCATCGCGCAGCGCGATGGGAAAGCCGCCCTGTTCGGCCTTGATCTGATCAGGAGAAGTGTTGCGCACGAAAGTGTCGCTGACCAGCCCGTGACGGCCCGCATCGATCAGGAGCAGGAATTCATCTGTGGGCGCTACACCGCGAAACCGCTCCATCTGGTCGATGGTGCTCTGATCAAGCGCCGCGCGGGCCAATGCGGGCGGGGTCACGTCGACCAGCCACAGATCGAGATACAGGCCATTCGGGTCGGACTGCGCGACCGGGTCGGAATAGGCCCAGCGCGTGCCCTGAAACATCGCGTCAATCTCGGCATTGGTAACGCGCAGATGGCTGGCCAGCCCCTGATCGACCAGATCGGCCCAGACAAGCGCCTCGTCATGGTCGAAATCGGGCCGTGCGGCTGGGGCGGCAACCCGGCCTTGCATATGTTCACGCGCAACCGCATGGGCGGCGGCCATGACCGATTCATGCGCGATCCTGACCGAGGCCGTCGCCTTGGTGATCCCGTCAAGATGCACCAATGACGATCCGGCATCCGCGCCGCCATAGGGCGTGCCGATGGTCATGGGCGACCAGATCGACTTGCCTGCATATTGCTCGAAGTATTCACGAAATGGGCCTTCACCCATGCCGGAGATAAAGATCGGCTCGTTATGGTGGACCACACGCACAGTTACGAATGTGCCGTCGCGGTCGAGCACGACCAACGCATTGACTGGCGCGCCAGCAAAGCCCGGCAGGGGCGCATATGGCTGGGTGGTGAAAGCATAGCCCGCAGGCGCGCCGCCGGAATTGACGACGCGGTAGAGCCCCTTGTCATTCAGGGCTTCACCCAAACCAAAGGGCGGCGGCACATGGGCCAGCATCTCTTCAGGGCTGAGAACCTGACCTTTCACGGGCAAGCCAATCAGCAAAGACAAGAAAAGAAGGCGCAGAATCGTGAGCATGAGAGGCAGGATAAGTGAGGGTTACGCCCGCGCATATGCGACTTTCGACTATGGCAGGCAGGCAAAAACCCCGGCTCAGTGGCCGGGGTTTTCAGATGTCATATCGGTTGCTTGCAGATCACTGTGCCGCAGCCAGAAGCGCATCGGGGATACGGAAGGTCACGACCGACCCACCCTGATTCAGATAAGCGACCTGTTGCGCGACCTCGCCGCCCCACAGCGGCACAGCCCCGCCCCAGCCAGACACGACCGACAGCCATTGCACGCCGTCTTCATCTTCCCATGTGATCGGCTGACCAACCACGCCAGAGCCTGTCTGATACTGCCAGAGCACCTCGCCGGTTTCATCGTCAATGGCCTTGATATAGCCTTCGGGCGTTCCGTAGAAAACCAGCCCGCCAGCCGTTGCCATCGCCGAGGACCACAGCGGGGCGGCATTGTTGACCTGAAACTTGATTTCCATCGTGTTCGGGTCAATGGCTTTCATTGCGCCGATGTGGTCTTCAAACAGCGGCTTGATGGTAAAGCCTGCGCCAAGGTAAGCCGCGCCCTGCCGATAGGTGATAGGCTCGTTCCAGATATCCATGCCCCACTCATTCGCGGGCACATAGAAATAGCCAGTGCGCTGCGAATAGGCCATGTGCTGCCAGTTCTTGCCACCAAGGAAGCCGGGCACGGCAAAGACCACTTCACCACGCTCGCCATCCGCTGAGTCAGCCGGGTTGCCAGGGCGATTTTCAGGATTGAAGATCGGGCGACCATCTTCGCCAATACCACTGGCCCAGCTGATTTCCTCGACAAAAGGCATGGCGTCAACGAAAGCGCCGTCCTCACGGTTCAGCAGGTAGAAGAACCCGTTGCGATCCGCCGTGGCCAGCCGCCCGTTGCCATCCGCATCGGTGAAGGGGATGACTTCGTTCACACCGTCATAGTCCCAGCCTTCCCATGGGGTTGTCTGGAAGTGCCACTTGATTTCGCCCGTGGCCGGGTCAAGTGCGACGCGGCTGGCCGCATAGAGGTTGTCGCCTTCGCGCAGATGGCTGTTCCAGGGCGCAGGGTTGCCGGTCCCGAAGATCAGCGTGTCAGTTTCGGCATCATAAGTGCCGCCCAACCACGGCGCACCGCCGCCGGTTTTCCACAGATCACCAGGCCATGTGGCATTCAATTCACCTGTCATGGTGCTTTCTTCGCCATTCAGCTCGCCCATATGGCCCTCGATCACCGGACGCCGCCAGACGAGTTCACCGTTTTCGGCGTCACGCGCCTCGACCGCGCCGACAA
>SKGU01000347.1 GCA_007117255.1 Natronohydrobacter sp.
ACGGCTGTTCTGAGCGATTTTGCGGGCGAACGGATCGCGGAAATGACAGTGCCCACGCGCCCGCATCGAAAAAGCGCCGCCGTGTTGATCGCAGAAGCCCGCGCGCTGATCGACCAGCTTCTGGCCTCGCAGGGGATGCGCCGCAGCGATGTCAGCTGCATTGGTGTGGGCATGGCCGGAATGGTGGATTATGCCACTGGCAACGTGATCTGGTCGCCCATGCTGGATGCGCCGGGAACAGCGCTAGGGGCGCAGTTTTCTGCCGCACTTGGTATTCCTGCCTATCTGGACAATGACGCCAATCTGCTGACGCTGGCGGAATTGTGGTTCGGGGGCGGGCGCGGCAAGTCGGATTTCGCCGTTGTGACGATTGAACATGGTGTTGGCATGGGGCTGGTGCTGTTTAACCAGCTTTATCGCGGGGCGCGCGGGGTCGGGATGGAACTGGGCCACACCAAGGTGCAGCTTGATGGGGCGTTGTGCCGGTGTGGCAAACGCGGCTGTCTGGAAGCCTATGTCGCGGACTATGCGCTGGCGCGCGAAGCGGCGACGGCGCTGGATCAGCATGAAAGTTTTGCAGACAGCCCGCTTGCGCTTCTGGAAGAGCTGTTCACCGAGGCGCGACGCGGCAATGAGGCGGCGTTGTCGATTTTCCGCCGGGCGGGGCGTTATCTGGCTTTGGGCCTGTCGAATGTCGCGCAGATGTTTGACCCCGAAGTGATCATCCTGTCGGGCGGTCGGATGCAATATGACTATCTTTATGCGCGCGAGGTTCTGGCGGAAATGCAATCCATGACCCTGACGGGTGCGCGCCCGCCCGCGAAGGTGGAAATACACGCCTGGGGCGATCTGGTCTGGGCGCAGGGCGCGGTGGCCTTGGCGCTTGGCGAATTAACGGAACAATTGCTGGGCGCGAATGCGGCACGAAGCGGGGCGGCATGAGGGCAGGTCTGCTGGCCATTTTCATCGCCACCTCTGCGACTGCCGATGCGCCGCAATTTGAGGATATCACGCATCTGATCCCGGAACACCATTACAGCGGCGGGTGGGAACATTTCGTGGGCGGCGGTGTCGCAGCGCTGGATTGCACGGGCAACGGTCTGCCTGATCTGGTGCTGGCAGGCGGCGAAGGCCCGGCGCTGTTGCTGCGCAATGAGGGTGCGATGGCATTCACGCCAGAAGACCTGCCCATCACCGGCATGACGGGTGCCTACCCGCTGGATATTGATGGTGACGGGGTGCTGGATCTGTTCATCCTGCGGGTGGGGCCGAATATCGTTCTGCGCGGCCTGGGTGATTGCATGTTTGAGGATGCGACCGAGGCGCTGGGGATCAATTCGGGCAATGGCTGGTCCACGGCCTTCACGGCGTGGTGGGACGAAGGGCATGCGCGCCCGACCTTGTTTGTGGGCAATTATGTAGACCGCGACGACCCGACCGGCCCGTTCTTTGCCTGTGATGACAACCAGCTTTTGCGCCCGCGCGCGGGTGGCTGGCACTCTGAGCCGTTTGGCCCCGGCTTTTGCCCGCTCTCGGCCTTGGCTGCACGCGATGCCCGCGACCGTCTGACATTGCGGTTGTCCAATGACCGTCACTATTATGTGCGCGGCGGATATGAACAGATGTGGGATATCGCGGAGGCGCGCTTCCTTGGCGCGGACGATGGCTGGGCCGAGCAGATGCTATGGGGAATGGGCATTGCCAGCCGTGATATCACCGGAAACGGATTGGCCGACGTTTATCTGACCTCGATGGCCGATCAGATGCTGCAACTGGCTCAGATGGACGGCACTTACCGCGTGGCTCCGTTCGAAATGGGGCACACTGCCCACCGCCCCGCCACGGGCGATGATGGCCGCCCCTCGACCGGCTGGCACGCGCAATGGGGTGATGTGAACAATAACGGACGCGCCGATCTGTTCGTGGCCAAGGGCAATGTCGATCAGATGCCTGATCTGGCGATGGCGGACCCGAACACGCTGCTGATGCAGGGGGTGGATGGCCGGTTCACAGAAGTCGGGCATCTGGCGGGGGCGGGCGATCCGGCGCGCTCGCGCGGGGCGGCACTGGTGGATCTGGATGGCGACGGGCGGCTGGATCTGGTGGTGGTCAATCGCCGTGCGCCCGCGCGGCTGTACCGCAACGTGTCTGACGGGGTTGGCAACTGGCTTGCTGTCGCGCTGCGTGATGCGGGCGGCAATACCCAGGCCATCGGTGCGCGCGTGGAGGTCACGAGTGACGCGGGCCAGCAGTGGCAGGAACTCAGCATCGGCGGGGGCCATGCAGGCGGGCAGGCGGGGGCGTTGCATTTCGGTCTGGGGGCGGCGGAACATGCCGAAATCACAGTGCATTGGCCAGATGGCCAGAAAACGCGCCATTCGGCCAGCAATGTTAACCGACGGATAACCCTGACCCCGCTAGACTGAGCCTGCGTGACTGGTCTTGAACGGATTGGTGCGCCGGTCCGTGCAATCAGGCGTGGATCGAGCTGTCAGAAGAGGGCCGCCCATGTCCGAGCCAAAATCCATTCTGATCGTCGGGGCCGGTTTCAGCGGCGCTGTCGTTGCGCGTCATCTGGCCGAAGCGGGCCACCGCGTCACGGTCATTGATGCGCGCGATCATGTGGCGGGCAATTGCCACACGGCCCGCGACCCGCAAACGGGTGTGATGGTGCACCGATATGGCCCACATATCTTTCACACGGACGACGCGGGCGTCTGGGACTATGTCAACCGTTTTGCCACGATGATGCCCTATCGTCATCAGGTCAAGGCGCAGGTGGGTGCTCAAATCTATGCACTGCCGATCAATCTGCACACGATCAACCAGTTTTTCGGAACTGCGCTGTCACCAGAACAGGCCCGCGCCTTTGTCGCGACGCAAGCCACCGGGGATGATGTGGTGTCGTTTCGCGATCAAGGCCTGCGCTTTGTGGGACGGCCGCTTTATGATGCGTTTTTCGACGGCTATACCCGCAAGCAATGGGGGGTTGATCCCGCAAGGTTGCCAGCGTCCATCCTCAAGCGACTGCCCTTGCGTTTCACCTATGACGACAATTATTTCGCGCACCGGTTTCAGGGCATTCCACGCGAAGGGTATACTACGCTTGTGGCGCGCATCCTCGATCATCCCGGCATAACAGTGCATCTGCGCTGCCCGGCTGAAGAGGTGGAGGCCGCGCGCTTTGATCACCTTGTCTATACCGGGCCGCTGGATCGCTATTTTGGCCATAGATTCGGGCGGTTGCGCTACCGCACGTTGCGTTTCGAGCATGAGCGCGTGGCAGCACCGCATCAGGGCACGGCGGTGATGAATTACTGCGATGCCGATGTGCCTTTCACGCGCATCACTGAACATATGTATTTCGCACCATGGGAGGCGGACAGATTTCAACGCTCAGTGATCACGCGCGAATATAGTGCAACCGCCGGGGCAGAGGATATCCCGTATTATCCGGTGCGGTTGCTGGACGACAAGGCGCTGCTGTCGCGCTATATCGCGTTGGCGCGACAGAGTGATCGTGTCACGTTTCTGGGTCGGTTGGGCACTTATGCTTACCTGGATATGGACGTAGCGATTGCGCAGGCTCTGGACATGGCGGCGCATTTGTCGGAATGCTTTGCCACCGGGCGCAGGCCGGCTGTATTCCCGCAAACTTCTGGCGCAGGCTCAGCCCATCGCGTAGCCCGCGCCGCGCACCGTGCGGATCGGGTCTTCGCCCCCTTGCGCGCAGAGCGCCTTGCGCAAGCGGCCCACATGCACATCGACAGTGCGCGTGTCGATATAGATGTCGCGCCCCCATACTCTGTCCAGTAGCGCTTCGCGCGTCCAGACCTTGCCGGGGCGCTCCATGAACGCGCCCAGCAGGCGAAATTCGGTTGGGCCAAGATGAAGTGAAATGCCACCACGGCTGACGCGGTGGGTGTCAGTGTCGAGGCGGATATCTTCATATTCCAGCGCCTGGCCCGCGGTGGTGGGGCGCAGACGGCGCAGATTGGCACGCACCCGCGCGACCAGTTCGGCCACCGAATAGGGCTTGACGATGTAATCATCCGCGCCGGTATCAAGCCCGCGCACGCGGTCGCTTTCTTCCGAGCGCGCGGAGACCATGATCACGGCCGCTTCGCGCCCGCTGGGCGTGGCCTTGATCTGCCGACAAGCTTCCAGCCCCGAAAGGCGCGGCAGCATCCAGTCCAGCAACACCACATCCGGGCCTTGTTCTGCCACGGCCAGAACGGCTTCCTCGCCATCCTTTGCGGTCGCGATGCGAAAACCTGCGGCCTTGAGGTTGTAGCTCAAAAGCGCGAGTTGGGCGGGTTCATCATCAACGATCAACACCAGCGGCGTATCGGCTTGCGACATATCCAGCATCACTCTTCCGGTGCGGCGATGGTTGCAGTGGATTGGCCTTTTTCGCGGTCCCCGGACGGGCGGCCCTCTGCAACGAAGATGACATGTTCTGCGCCATGCGTGACCAGATCGCCCATACGCTCGA
>SKGU01000024.1 GCA_007117255.1 Natronohydrobacter sp.
CCCCGGCCAGACCACCCGGCGCGCGGGTGGGTGGGTGGAGCGTGCCGGGTGGTCTGGCCGGGGCAAATGCCTGTCGTGGCCCGCGCAAAAGACAAATCTCATCGCGCGGCCCGTTCCGCCCCGGCGGCAATCGCGGCGCGCAGCTTGCGCTCCAGCGCTTCTTGTTTGGATTTTGAGTGCAGCTTCAGGCCAAACATGTCTTTCACATAGAAGGTGTCCACAGCCTGCACGCCATAAGTCGCAATCACGGCGCTGGCAATATAGACATTGGCATCGGCCAGCGCGCGCGCCAGATCGAACAAAAGCCCCGGACGGTCGCGGGTGTCGACCTCAATAATCGTGTAGATCTCCGAGCCTTCATTGTCGAAGCTGATATGTGTGGGCACGCGGAAGGCGCGTTCGCGTTTCTTGACCTTGTCACGATCGGCCAGCGCCTGCGAGGCGACCACCTCGCCCGCCAATGTCTTCTCAATCATCTTGCGCAGGCGCGACAGGCGCGCATCCTCATAGGGGTGGCCTTCGGCATCCTGCACCCAGAACACGGCGGTCGCAAAACCGTCCTTGGTCGTATAGGTGCGCGCATCGACGATATTGGCCCCAACCAGCGCCAGCGCACCCGCAAAGCGCGCGAAAATGCCCGGATGATCTGATAGAACGAAACAGGCGCGGGTTGCGTCGCGGTCGTGGTCGGGCACCAAATCAACACGGATTTCATCGGCGGAAATGCCTTCCAGAAGCCGCGCGAAAACCTGATGCGTATCTGTGGGCAAGCCTTGCCAGTAAGGGTCATAATGGCGCGCGACTTCGGCGCGCAAGGCCGCGCGCGGCCAATCGGCCAGCGCCTCGCGCAATGCGCGCTTGGCCTCGTCAGCGCGGTTTTCGCGGTTGATCGCTTCCAGCCCGGTTTCCAGCGCGGTCGCCGTTTCGCGGTAAAGCGCGCGGATCAGCTGCGCCTTCCAGTTGTTCCATGTGCCCGGACCCACACCGCGAATGTCGCAGACCGTCAGCGCGGTCAGCAGGTCCAGCCGCTCGCGGGTTTTCACCAGTTTGGCGAAATCGCGTAGCGTGCGCGGGTCGGAAATATCGCGCTTCTGCGCGGTGTCGGCCATCAGCAGATGATAGCGCACCAGCCATTCAACCGTGTCACATTCGCTTTTCTTCAGCCCAAGACGTGGGGCCACGCGGCGCGCGATCTGTGCGCCCAGAACCGAATGATCTTCTGGCCGCCCCTTGCCAATATCATGCATCAGCAACGCCACATACAGTACTTTGCGATTCACACCCTCTTTGAGGATGCGAGACACAACAGGCAGTTCCTCGCGCAATTCCTCGCGCTCGATCTGGGCCAGCGTACTGATACACTGAATGGTATGCTCATCGACCGTGTAGTGATGATAGACATTGAACTGCATCATCGCGACGATGGGTTCAAATTCAGGAATGAACGCCCCAAGAACACCCAACTCATTCATCCGCCGCAGCGCGCGTTCGGGATTGGCATGTTTCAACATCATGCGCAGGAAAATTTTCTGCGCTTCGGGCTTCAGGCGAAAAGCATCATCTATCAGATGCAGGTTCGCCGCCACCAGCCGCATGGCGTTGGGGTGCAGCAAATGCCCCGTCACCAACCCTTCTTCGAACAGACGCAGGATATTCAATGGATCGGCCAGAAACTCGGCGGGATCTTCAATATCCAGCCGGTTATGCACTACTTTAAGCCCGTGGCGCATCTGTTTGCGACGGTTCAGGAAATGGCGCAGCAAAGGCTCGCGTTTGACGTGGCGCGCTTCCAGCTCGGTCAGGAAAATCCGCGTCAATTCGCCCACATGGGTCGCGTGGCGGAAATACTCTTGCATGAAATGCTCGACCCCGCGCCGCCCGCCATGATCGACATAACCCATCCGTTCGGCCACGCCCACCTGCATGTCGAAGGTCAGTTGCTCTACCGGGCGCGCAGCAATGTGGTGCAGATGACAGCGCACAGCCCAGAGGAACGTCTCGGCATCGCGGAAGGTGTGATATTCTTCGGCGCGGAAGAACCCCAGCGCGACCAGTTCTTCGGCCTGATCGACTTCGTGGATATACTTGGCGATCCAGTAAAGCGTTTGCAGATCGCGCAGGCCGCCCTTGCCTTCCTTGACATTTGGCTCAAGCAAATAGCGCTGATTGCCGATTTTTGAGTGACGCGCGGCGCGTTCGGCCAGTTTCGCCTCGATAAACTCAGCATGGGTCTTGGCGAAAAGTTCTGTCCACAAACGCTGCCGCAAGGTCTGCGCCAAGTCTTCATTACCGCACAGATAACGATGCTCCAGCAGCGCCGTGCGGATCGTGATATCCTCGCGCGACAGGCGCAGGCATTCCGGTATTGTGCGGCTTGCATGGCCAACCTTCAGCTTCATGTCCCACAGGATGTAAAGCATCGATTCGATCACCTGCTCGACCCAGCCCGTAACCTTCCAGGGCACCAGAAACAGCAGGTCGATATCGGAATGCGGCGCCATTTCGGCGCGGCCATACCCGCCCACAGCCAGCACTGCGATGCGTTCGCCCTCGGACGGGGTCGGGTTCGGGTGAAGCTGCGTCTGCACGACCGACAGCGCCGTGGTGACAATCGCATCCACCAGCCGTGTATTGGCCGCCACGAACGAGCGCGCCTCGCGCGGGTGCTGCGCGTATAGTTCTTCCAGCCGATCCGCCCCGGTTTTCAGCGCCGCGCGCAAGACACTGACAAGCGCCCCGCGCCGGGCCTTGGAATCGTCGCGGCTTACTGCCGCCATTTCGGTCTCGATGGCCAGTTGCAGCGCTGCCAGGTCAAGTATTTCCTCAGGCGGAAATAGTGTCGCCGCGCGCTCTGAATAGCGCGCGCTTTCCGGCAGGGTCAGTGCAACGGGCCTCACGGATTCGGCGCTCAGGAGCCACCCCCCGAAAAGCTGCGTGGCGCGGGACTTAGAACCCGGACACGTTCGTCACGGATTTCTGCCACGGCCAGACCGCGCTCATTGGTGCCATCGGCACGGAACCGGAAAATCCCGTTCACGCCGACAAAACCCGCCGGCTGGCGAATGGCATCTGCGGTGAATGGCGTGCGCCCACCCCGACGGATCAACGATCCAACAGCCGCAACCGCGTCATAGCCAAGCCCTGCCACCGGGGACGGAGATGCGCCATGTGCGGCGGTGTAGCGCTGTTCAAATTGCCCGATCAGGCCAGGATCAGGCAACGCAAACCACCCGCCCTGCAATCCGGGCAGTTGCAGCGTGGCCGCAGGAATATCCCAGCGCGTCAGCCCCATATACTGGAAGTCCGAACGCGATATCCCGTTCTGCGGCAGCATTTCGGCCAGAAGTGGCAATGCCCCCTCAGACCCGGCTGTCATCAGCACGCTCTGCGCCCCTGACGAACGCGCGGTCTGTGCTATGCGCGGCAAGGCCTGTGCAATCCCCTGCTGAGAAAACGCATAAGACTGGCTGGCTACAAGGCTGGCCGCTGTGCGTTGCGCGGCAAGCTGGATCGCGCGCTCCGCCGCCTGCCCGGCAGGCGTCTGTTCGGACACCACCATCACGCGGCCACGCCCCTGAGCGGCCGCATAGCCCAGAAGGCGCGTTGCAGTATTCTCAAAGGTCGGGCCAAGCAGGAATACATTTCCGCCGGCGACATCCGTGGTGTTGGAAAAGCTCAGAACATTCACACCAGCTTGCGCGGCAACTGGTCCGACAGCCCGCGCCACCTCTGCATGAAGCGGTCCGAGAATGATCTGCGCCCCGTCATTTATTGCCTGCGCGGTCTGCGCGGCGGCGCGGTTGGGATCGACACCTACCTGATAGATCCGCAGATCGATCTCGACGCCTTGAAGGTCGGCCAAAGCCATCCGGGCCCCGTTTTCCAGATCCCGCGCCAGAACCTGTCTGCCTGAATCGCTATCGCCACCGGGCAGCATCAGCGCCACGATAGCTGGCCTTGCTGCGCCACCTGTCACAGGTGCAAGTGCGGGGACATCACAGGCTGCCAGAACGAGAGATGCGCCAACAAGGCCAAGCATTCCTCTGCGGCTGAGACCAGTATTGCGCCCGGTTTGGGTCTTGTCTCGCATGCGTCTTCACTCCTGCCTTGCGTCCCCTGGATTGAACAGACACAGTAAGCAAGGGCGCGAATGATGTAAACGCTCGACTCGAAATTGACGCCAGTTCCGGCGAAGCCATGCTGTAGAGAATGCCCGAAAACACACCCACACATTCAACCGCATTGGCCCGCGCCATTGCACCGGGTCTATATCTGATCGCAACCCCGATCGGCGCTGCGCGCGATATCACGCTGCGCGCGCTCGACCTGCTGGCGGGGGCAGATGTGCTGGTTGCCGAAGACACCCGCAGTTTGCGCCATCTGATGGAAATTCACGGTCTGGCGCTGAACGGTCGGCGCGTGCTGGCCTATCATGACCATAATGGCGCGCAGATGCGCCCGCAGATACTGGATGCCCTGCGCGCGGGCAAAA
>SKGU01000049.1 GCA_007117255.1 Natronohydrobacter sp.
CAGCGCGGGCTTACGCGCGGAAGTTGCGCACAGTCTCGATCATCAGCGCGACATTTTCGGGGTCGGCATCGGGCGTGATCCCATGCCCCAGATTGAAGATATGCGGCCCGTTTCTGAATGCGCGCACAACGCGCTGAGTTTGCTCGACCAGCGCCTGACCGCCCGTCACCATATGGCTTGAGGCCAGATTGCCCTGTACGCAGCCATCTTTCTGCACATGCTCGGCCGCCCATTCCGGGCTGACCGAATTGTCAATCGCCACGCAATCCGCGCCAGTGGCCGGGCCAAAGCCGATATAGCCGTCGCCTGCTTCGCGCGGGAAGGCGATGACCGGAATGCCGGGATGGCGGGCCTTGAGCGCGCTGGTGATCGTGCGTGCAGGTTCCAGCGCGTAACGCGTGAACGCCTCGCCCTTCAGCGACCCGGCCCAGCTGTCAAAAATCTTGACCACCTCGGCGCCTGCATTGATCTGCATGGACAGATATTCGATCGTCGCATCGGTGATCCGCGCAATCAGCGCATCGAATGCCTCTGGCGCCTGCTCGCGCATGGCATGCGCGGGCCCCTGATCGGGCGTGCCGCGTCCGGCGATCATATAGGTGGCCACAGTCCAGGGCGCACCGGCAAAACCGATCAGCGTGGTCTCGGCTGGCAATTCGCGCGTCAGGATCTTGACTGTCTCATAGACGGGCGACAGCGTGTCATGGATCGCGTCCGTGGGTTTGAGCGCCTGAACCCCGGCCATGTCGGAAATGGTCGATAGCCGCGGCCCCTCACCTGTCACAAACCACAAATCCGCGCCCAGCGCCTGCGGCACCAGCAGGATATCGGCGAACAGGATCGCCGCATCGAACCCGTAGCGGCGGATCGGCTGCAAGGTCACTTCGGCGGCCAGTTCGGGATTGTAGCACAGCGACAGAAAGTCGCCCGCCTGTGACCGCGTGGCCTTGTATTCCGGCAGGTAGCGCCCGGCCTGCCGCATCATCCAGATCGGGGGCGTTGGCAGCGTTTCGCCCGCTAGGGCACGCAGGATGGTTTTGGTTGGGGCGGCTGCGGTCATAAGGCACTCCTTCATTTGCTTTCCAACTTTCAATCCAAGCCGATTTTGTCAAGAACAGTTTACACAACGCTCTTGTCTGCGGCGCGGGCCACCGCTAATCATCTGGGCATGAGCACAGATACCCCCACCCCCGCCCACCCCCTCAAGATCGGCACGCGCGGATCACCCCTCGCACTGGCACAAGCGCATGAGACCCGCGCGCGCCTGATGGCCGCGCATGATCTGCCTGAAGACGCTTTCGAGATTTGCGTGATCAAGACCACGGGCGATGACCGCACCTTGATCGACGCCGACCGTCCGCTGAAAGAGATCGGCAACAAGGGGCTGTTCACCAAGGAAATCGAGGAAGCCATGGTCGATGGTCGCATCGATATCGCTGTGCATTCGATGAAGGACATGCCGACGGTGCAGCCCGATGGGCTGGTGCTGGATTGCTACCTGCCGCGCGAGGATACGCGCGATGCCTTCGTGTCGCGCCACGTCAAAACGCTGGCCGATCTGGCACCCGGTCAGGTGGTGGGCACCTCCAGTCTGCGGCGGCGGGCGCAATTGCTGGCCTTCCGCCCGGACCTGAAAGTCGTCGAATTTCGCGGCAATGTGCAGACCCGGCTGAAAAAGCTCGATGACGGGGTGGCCGATTGCACCTTTCTGGCCATGGCCGGGCTGCGGCGCATGAACATGGCCGATGTCGCCTCATCCGCCATTGAACCCGAATCCATGCTGCCTGCCATCGCGCAAGGCGCAATCGGGATCGAGCGGCGCATGGCGGACGCTCGTGTGGCGGCGCTGCTTGCGCCGCTGAATGACACGCCCACCACCCAGCGGCTGGCGGCAGAACGGGCCTTTCTGGCCGCACTTGACGGGTCTTGCGAAACCCCGATTGCCGGGCTTGCACTGATCGAGGGCGATCAGATCTGGTTGCGCGGTGAAATCCTGCGCCCCGACGGGTCCGAGCGGCTATCCGAGGAAGGGCGCGCGCGAATTGCCGATGGTGCGGCTCTGGGCCGCGATCTGGCTTTGAGACTGCGCGCCCGAGCGCCGCGCGATTTCTTTTCCTGGCTCTGACACTGGCAACCGCGCGCCCCGCCCCTTATCTAGGGCTGCGACAAGAGGTGCGTGGATGGTGATTGGCAGACTTGCAGACGGGGTATGGCGCGGCGTGGACCGCGTGACATCAGGTATAACCAGCACTGTGTCTGAGACATTTCTTGAGCCGACCTTGCGGCTTGGGGTCACAGGCCTCAGTCAGGCGGGCAAATCGGTCTTCATCACTTCGCTGGTGGCCAATCTGCTGGACAGGGGCCGCATGGGGCGCATGCAGGCCGTGGCGGGCGGGCAGATCGAAGCCGCCTTCCTGCAACCCCAGCCAGATGACACCTTGCCGCGCTTTGATTATGAACGCCATCTTGCCGCACTGAGCGGGCCTGATCCGCATTGGCCCGACAGCACGCGCCAGATTTCGCAACTGCGCCTGTCGTTCCGCATTCGCCCCGGCGGTATTCTGGGGGGGCTGCGCGGCGCGCGCGTGGCGCATGTCGATATCATCGACTATCCGGGCGAATGGCTGCTGGATCTGGTGTTGTTGGACAAAAGCTATGAGCAATGGTCGCGCGAGGTTCTCGCGCGTATGGAAAACCGCCCCTTTGCAGCGGATTTCCTTGCGCAGATCAACGCCACGGATGGGGCTGCGCGCCATGATGAGGCCATAGCCCAGACACTCACGCAAGACTTCACCACCTATCTGCACGCCGCGCGCGCGGCCGGGCTGGCTGATATCACACCCGGACGGTTCTTGCTGCCGGGCGATCTGGCAGGCTCGCCGGTGCTGACCTTCGTGCCCTTGCCCGGCGCTGGCCCGCGCGGATCATTGGCCCGCGAAATGGCGCGGCGCTTTGAGGCCTACAAGACGCAGGTGGTGCGGCCCTTTTTCCGCGATCACTTCGCGCGGATCGACCGGCAGGTGGTGCTGGCCGATGTGCTGGGCGCAATCCATGCCGGGCCGGAAGCGGTGGACCGCCTGGGCCAGACCCTGACCGAATTGCTGGCCGCCTTCCGGCCCGGCCGCAATGCCTGGCTGACCCGGCTTCTGGGGGGCAAACGGGTCGAGCGCATTCTCTTTGCCGCAACCAAGGCCGATCATCTGCATCACAGCCAGCATGCGCGGCTGACGGCGATCATGCTGGCGCTGTTGCGCCAGTCAAAGGATCGCGCCGATTTCGCGGGTGCGCGCACAGATGCGATGGCGATTGCCGCGCTGCGCGCCACGGTCGAAGAACAGCATCACAGGGACGGCAGAACGCTCGATTGCGTGCGCGGGCGTTTGCTGGACACCGGGCGTCAGGCGGCATTTTACGCGGGCGATCTGCCCGATGATCCGATGCAACTGATCGGCCCCGCCCGCGACGGCGCCGCGCATTGGCTGGATGACGATTACCAGATCATGCGCTTTGCGCCAGCAACGCTAAGCCGCAAGCCCGGTGACGGGCTGCCGCATATCCGGCTGGATGCCGCGGCGGAATTTCTGCTGGGAGATCTGTTGAGATGAGCCCACGCAAGCCAATCCTGATCGAATTGGACGACACCACCTCTGCCGATCCCGGCGCGGCCCCGCCCCCGCCCGACGACACCCCCCCGCCCGAAGGTCAGGCCATGCAGCTTGCCATGCGGGCTGCGCGCCAGCGCATGTCACTGGCCGCGCGCCTGGGCTGGTCAGCACTGGCAGGCTTCATCATGCTCGCAGCCTCGGTCGCAGCATGGGATTTCGTCACCACCCTTGTCGCGCGCAATCAGGTGCTGGGCTATCTGGCGCTGGGGCTTTTATGCATCATCGCTTTGGCGGCTGTCATCTTCGCGCTGCGCGAATGGGCAGGCTTCCGGCGCCTGCGCCGCCTCGACAATCTGCGCGCCAATGCCGACAGCGCACGCATCACCGCCGACCACGCGGCCAGCGCACAGGTCATGGCGGAACTGACCGCCCTTTATGCCGCCCGCCCCGATATGCGCTGGCCCCGCGAGCGGCTGGCCGAGACCGCCCCCGACCAGTTGGATGCCGCAGGCCTGCTGGATCTGACCGAAGCAACCCTGATGGCCCCGCTTGATGCCAGTGCCCGACGCGAGGTCGAGGCCGCCGCCCGTCAGGTGGCACTCCTGACAGCCATGCTGCCCCTGGCGCTGGTCGATGTGCTGGCGGCCCTTGTCACCAACCTGCGCATGATCCGCCGTGTGGCCGAAATCTATGGCGGGCGCGCGGGCACGCTGGGTTCAATCCGGCTGTTGCGCGGGGTGATCACCCATCTGCTGGCCACCGGCGCTGTGGCGGTGGGTGAAGACATGATCGGCTCGGTCGCGTCCGGCGGGCTGGTGTCGAAACTCTCGCGCCGCTTTGGCGAGGGGATTGTGAACGGTGCGCTGACAGCCCGGCTTGGCA
>SKGU01000010.1 GCA_007117255.1 Natronohydrobacter sp.
ATAACTTTTTTATTGCAAGGTTGCTTAGAAGACATTGGAGAGAAAAGCGCATAACAAGCGCCTGTCGTCAGGTCACGGTCGGTATCCGGTGGGTTTCGCGGGCCTGTTGGGAAGGTCATTCAGGTTTTCACGGAAAGAAGCCGATCAGGCCATCAAAGGATCGAAAATCTTTGGCGATGGAGTCAAGGTTTTCAATCAGGTGATGGATTTTCTGGCGAATCTTGCGTCGATTGGTGTTGGTGCTTTCGCGCTGGCTGGCACGTCCTCGGCAGGGCGTAGGGTCGACTTCGTCTTTGATGTGAACGCATCTGCGCTGCCCCTACGATTGTTCGTGCTGATACTGATCAGCGCTGCCATGGGCTGGGGCCTGGGAGCGCTCGTGGGCTTTTTGAGCGTGCGAAGGACAGAAGCGCGCGGTGTGCTTTCGCTGCTGGCGGCGCTTGCCATGGCGACCTTGCTGGTTTTGTCTGCCGAATGGCTGGCCATGCCGGCGCAGAACACAGCGCTGCCAGAGCTTTTCCTGTTTACTGCGATTGGTCTTGGCCTCGCGTTGTGGATTGCCCGCTTCCAGTTCAGCCAACGTCTGGTCTCCGAGGTGTCCGTGCTGATGGTCCGGGCGCAGGCCCTGTTCGGGTTTGTCGTTGTGAGCCTTGGTGTGCTCATGTTGACCGTGATCGGGGCCGGATGATGCGGCGATCTGGTCCTCTTCCACAACAGGTTTCTGGATTTATGCTGTTGGCGGCGTCGTTGATGGATATCTCGGTGCTGCTCTTTATTACGGTTCTGGTGTCCGAACATGTTACGCCCGCGCTCAACACTGCTTTTCCAATGGTGCCGCCCATTCTGACGTCAGCAGTGTTTTTTGCCATGCTTCTCTACATCTATTGGATCATCACCGAGTTGTTGCTTGGCGGTGTCAGCCTTGGCAGAGTGGTGCTGGGCCTATCGCCACGCTCGCAGACAGGTAAACCACTCGCGCGCTCGAAACTTGTCACACGGGCGTTGCGCAAGCTTCTCAGTTTTGGCCTGTCCGGGCTCAATCCGGCTCGACCGGCCGGATATGATGCAGCCGCCGGCGTGGTCTGGTTCGCGCCGATAGCCCCGCCGATCACGCGGCCACTGGGTCAGTGGAAGCTGCAATTCCTGAATGGTGCATTGAGTGGCAAGGCGGCAACTCTCAGCACACTTCTTGCGACAGCCAGTGACGATCAGATCCGTTTTGGACGCGACCGGAACTGGGCGGGTTTTGCGATTGATAAAGATGGGCAGAAGGGCGTTTCTTCGCAGCATTGCAGTTTGATCGTGAAACCGGACGGCTTGTTCCTGCGAGATGGCAACGGGCAGGGCAAGCCTTCGACCCATGGTAGTTTCCTTGACGGTGAGAAACTCGCGCCGAATGAAACACGTCCGGTCGGCACAGCCGAGATTATCGGGGTCGGCGGCGTGAAGATAAGGATCATCCGATGATGGTCACAGCATATTCAAGGCAATTTAAATCGCGGCAGGCCAATCCAGTCAGAGCAGGCTTGTCTTCATACTTCTTGCAGGCGTCACCGTGCCGCCCGCCACGATATCATAATGAAATGGAGGCCCATCATGTTTGGAAGAAAACTCATTATTGCGCTGGGGACGGCGGCACTTATGCTGTCGGCATGTATGGACGGTGCGCCGACATCGACGGGCGGAACTGTCGGGTCGTCTGCGAACAAGAGCCAGGCAGAGCGCCAGCTTGAACAGCAAAGCCGCGATCTGACTCAGGTGTCGCGCAGTATCATCGCACGCAACACTGCTCAGGGCGCAATTGCTGGTGCGGCTGCGGGCTGTGGAATCGCTCTATTGATGGGTGGTAGTGCACGCAACTGCGCGCAAGGCGCTGTCGCCGGTGGTGTCGTCGGGGGTGTTGGTGGGAATGTTGTCGGACGTCAAGCAGCGGCCGCCAATACCGAAATCGTGCGCACTGCCGAAGTTGTGCAGAATTTGTCGCAAGTGTCCCAGCGCCTGAATGGTGTCGAAACCAACTTGCAGCGCGTGCTTTCCGCTCAGGACGCTGAGCTGCGTTCACTACGTCGTCAGGTCGCTGCAAATCAGGTCACTCAAGCTCAGTATGAGCAACGGGTTCGGGCGATCAATTCAAACCGGACTATCGTGCGCCAGAACCTACAAGCTGCCGAAGAAAATGTAGTCAAGGCATCGAGTGATCTTAATGCCGCACGCCAGCAGGGGCAGCAGGGCCTGAACCCGGCCATTGAGGCCGCATCCAGCAACCGCACCCGTCTGCAGCGCAACCGTGCCCGGATTTCACTGATTGATCTGTAATCACTAAACAGCCTGGATCGGACATGCGATCCGGGCGCCTTTGAGAATTGGAGAGTATGAATGCGCCATATGACATTTGCTGCTGCGAGCCTTGGCCTAGTCGCGATGGCTGGCTGCACCGGATCGACCAACCCGGAAACTGCTGGTCTGTTTGACAATATCCGCAATCTCAACAGCGGTGAATATGACCGCCAGATCGCCCAGAACCGCAGTCAAGCTGAGGCTATCCTTGCCAATAATCGTGCGGCTGAAGCGCGAATTGGTCAGATGGAACGTCAGCGCGCGGCAAATGAAACGCAGCTTGCTGCACTTCGCAGGCAGGCCGCAAATGCACGCGCTCAGGCCAATCAGGCGCGCGCCCGTGTCGCGGGCAATCCAGAGCAGGAACAACGCGTCAATGCGCTGATCACACAGATTTCCGCAATTGAGCAGGACATTGCTGCTGGAACCGTCGAGCCAGCGAGTGCGTCGCGTGAGCTCAACCAGATTTCTGCACTTATCCGCACGATCAACTGATCGAGCGCTGACTGGCAAAGGGGGTTTTCGTGGCACGATTTTTCCAGATTTCGACCAGCGCAGCCGTTTTGCGCAAGTTTTGTCTTGCGCTGGCGGCGGTCGCGGTCATTCCGACAGCCGGGATTGGGCAGGATGGTGCGTTGACATCACGCGCGCCTGAAGCCGGGCTGACAGTGCTGGACTGTGCACCGGCGGCTCCCGCGCCAGAGGATTCCTGTATCCTGCGCATCCCCTCTGGCAAGCGCTTGGACGGGATTCAGTCGCGTTCGCTGGTCGATGATCCTTCGAATTTCCGCATCATCCGCAACCGCGCTGATCTGCCCGGTAGTAATACCGAGTTTTCGTCGACGCTTGTATTGATTGATCTGTCGCGTGGTCCCGGCAACGGGCGCGCACCGGTCTGGGACCGGCAGCTTGCGGGAATGCGTCAGTTGATTGAAAACCTTCCCGAAACGGGCGAGGTCGCGGTTTATGGCTTCGGGCGTGAATTGGTGCGCATTTCAGATTTCACGCGGTCCCGGTCTTCGGTGCTCAATGCGATGGACGGATTGCGCGCCGAGCAGAACAACACACTGATTTCGCGCCATATGCTGATGGCGATTGACCTTCTGGCGCAGCGAGAACGGTCGATATTCAAGAACCTGATCCTGATCAGTGATGGCGAGGAAGAAGGCGAAGAGGAATTCGCGGCGATCGAGGCCGCCGCAGTCGAGGCTGGTGTGACCGTGTCGGTGCTGGGCATGTTCTGGCGCGCACAGGGCCATGCCGAAACCTCGCGCGGTCTGTCAGTGCTGCGGCGGATCAGTGACCCGCAGAACGCCCTGAACAATTCGATCTTTTTGCGCAATGCCAACACTGTCACGCCCGGTGTGACCGAATTCAACCGCAGCTATGCCGCTTCGGTGGGGCGCTCTGGTTTGATCGTTCCCGAAGGGCGCGCGGTCACTGCCCAGATTACTGCTACCCTGCGCGAACCCGTTCCCGGTACGACAGAGACCCGCGCGGTGCGGTATCAGGCCAGATTCACGCCTGCCGCCGTGACGGCGCCACTGGAAGAACTCGATGAGCCCGGTCCCGCATCCGAAGTGGAAGAGCGTGAGTTGCTTTTCGGGTTTGAGCCACTTTATGTCTATATCGGCGGTGGTGTTGCCGCGGCACTTCTGCTCGGGCTCTTGATCTTTTTCGTCCTGCGTCGACGTGACGAAGAGGTGGAGGATGACGACGATTCGCTGTTGCATATCGAAGAGGGTAAGCTGGTTGAGTCCGAGGGATGGCTGGACAATGACAAAACCCGGATAAATCCGGTGACGCCTGGCGCTGTGACGCCGCCCAAGCCCAAACTACGCCCGATTGCGTATTTGATGCGTCTGGACACAGGCCAGCGTTTGCCGATTACGGGCAATCGCACCACGATCGGGCGCTCTAGCACCAATGGGATCGTGCTTCCAGACCATGGCATCAGCCGCGTTCATGCCGAGCTTGTCCGCGCAGCCAATGGCGGTTTCTCGTTGGGCGATCTTGGCAGCCTGAACGGTACATTCCTGAACGGAAAGAAAATTACGAAACCCACGGCCATCCAGATTGGCGACACAGTCGGTCTGGGCAAGGAATTGAAAGCCAAACTCGTTCTGCCCTGAGAATGATCACAGATAGCATGAAGGATACTGACCATGGGAAATGATAAGACAAGCTGGCTCAATCTGGATGATGACGATGCAGATCTGGGCGGAGAAACGCATAATCCCTTTACTGAAACCCTACCAGGCGACGGCGGTGGACAAGGGCCGACTTATGTTCCGCACGATAGCGGCGCGTCGGACATGCGCACGGTGCTGGAGGATGGTGTCGAAAAAACCCAGATCTATCTCGATGAGACTGCCGGTTTCGACGAAGATACCGATCCTGTGGTGGGCTGGCTGGTTGTCGTATCCGGGCCTGGCCTGGGCAACAGCATCACATTGGGCGCAGGCATGAACACGCTGGGGCGCGATCCCGATACCGCTGTTTCACTGCCTTTTGGCGACAATCAGATCTCGGCCAATGATCATTTGCGCGTCATCTACGACGACGAAGCGCGAGCCTTCTTCGTGGCACCGGGTTCTGGTCGAAATGTTTCGCGCATCAATGGACAGATCATCGCAACGACCATGTCTTTGCCCAATCACGCCATATTGAGTGTTTCCAAGAAGACGCATCTGAAGTTCGTGGCCTTCTGTGATGAGTCCTTCGACTGGAGCGATCTGGCCGGAAAAGACAGTTAAGGTCGGAATGGCTTGATGTCACAGGTTTCAGGAAAGCAGAGCGTCGGTCGGCGTGAGAATCAGGAAGACGCGTTCAAGATCGTCTTTCAGGAAGACAACAATGCTGGATCTGACCTGCTGATGCTGTTGTCGGATGGCATGGGCGGTCACGCCGGCGGTGAAGTGGCCAGTCGTCTGGTTTGTCAGGTTTTTGCAGAGCATTTCATCGACAAATCGCGCCAGACGCGGCCGCGGCCACGTCTGCAGGAAAGCCTTGCAGTTGCAAACCGGGCATTGGCCAGCCGGATCAAGTCCTCGCCGGAGTTGCGCGGGATGGGGTGCACGCTGATTGCCGCGCTGAAGATGGGTGAGCGTCTGGTCTGGATATCTGTGGGCGACAGCATCCTGTTTTTGCTGCGTGATGGCCGTATGCAGCGGTTGAATGCAGATCATTCTGTCTTCGGGGAATTGATGGAATTGGTACGCGCAGGCAAGATGTCTCTTCAGGAGGCCCGCGCCCATCCCAAGCGCAATGCGCTGCGTTCGGCCATCCTCGGTGGCAAGATTGCTATGGAAGATATCAATTCCATAGAATTGCGTAAGGGCGATCTGATTGTTCTGGCCAGCGATGGTCTGGAAACGCTGAGCGATGCCGAGATTGCCGCGATCCTGACCCGCGTGGAGCGCCCCGACGTTCGTGCTGTGGCCTCGGACCTTCTGAACGCTGTCGAAGCCAAGGCCGAGCCTAGTCAGGACAATACCAGCGTAATTGTCTATCAACATTCGGGTGGGGATACGACATCGCGCGGCGGTGTCACGCAATGGGGGCTGGAAGACACCCCCGCGCGTCGCGCCGCCGGGTTGAAGATCGGGCTGGTGATTGGTCTGGTAGGCGCGATTATCGCGATCCTGTTGATTGGCTTCATGCTCCTTAACGCGACACCAGATGAACCGGCAGTGCCCGAAGATTCTACGCCGCAATCCGAGACGCAGTCGTCCGGTTCGACCCAGTCAGGGCGGGTGATCGAAGGCAATGTGGATGAGAGCCAAACTCAGGGCAGTCCCATTCCAGACGATTCCAATGATGGTGAAATCCAGTCAGAAGAGCAGCATGACAGATCCATCCTGGTCCCTGATAACATCGACGCCGACACGTTCGAGGCTATGGACTAAGTGTGCCAGAGATGACGAAATCAAGCTTACCACCCGGAACCATGCTTGCAGGCCACACTGTGGTTCATGTTCTGGGTCAGGGCGGTTTTGGTATCACCTATCTGGCACGATCTGCGGACGGACTCGACAAGGCTATCAAGGAGTTCTTTCCCGTCGATGATGCCGAGCGAATAGACGGCGTGCGTGTGGCGGCCCGGTCAGGACGGGAAAAGCGCTTCGAGATGGGCCGCGCGGCCTTTCTGGACGAGGCCCGCACGCTGAACACCTTGCCACAGAAACCCGGCTTGGTGCGCATCGAAGGGGCATTCGAGAAATTCGGTACAGTCTATGCCTTGATGGAATTCATCGATGGCGAAACGCTTGACAGGGCGGCCGAGATTGTGCTGCGCAAACGCTCGCACATTCCGGTAATGCTGCTTAGCGATCTGCTCGATGCGCTTTTGAATGCGCTGGATACAGTCCATCGTGTGGGGGTGCTGCATCGCGACATCAAACCTGCGAATATCATGATCCGGCGCAATGGACAGCCTGTTCTGATCGATTTCGGGGCGGCGCGCCCCATCACGCGCGGCAGTTCAGCAGTCTCGATGTTCTCGCGCCGTTATGCCGCACTGGAACAGTTTCCTGCCCGCGTGACTCAGTACAAGGCGCGGCGTGAACATGGACCCGAGGTCGATATTTTTGCAACCTCGATCATGCTTTACGAACTGGTGTCGCGCAGTTTGCCACCCGACGCCGAGGAACGTTTCAAGACGCTACGCCAGAAGGGGGCAGACCCCTATCTGCCCGTGCGCCAGAACATGCTGCGCAACCGTATCGCGGCCGATTACCCGGACGCGCTGCTGGATGCAATTGATGCCGGTTGCGCCCTGTTCCCGGAAGACCGACTACAAAGCGCGCGTGATATGGCGCTGCGTATGGAAGGGTTTTTGCGCGCCAAGCTTGAAGCCCCGGCCGAACCACCGCTGAAGCCATCGCCGACAAAGCCGGGGCAATCAAGGCGCAAGAAGCCTGCTTTGCGGGGTCCGATCCTGATCGGCCTAATTATTCTTCTGCTTGCGACGGCAGGTGTTCTTTACGGGATATTCGGATTATGAAGATTGCATCCTGCAGATTGGTTCAATGGTTCTTCGCGCTGGTGCTGTTCACCGGTCTTGTGATGGCCAGCACCGCGACAGCGAATGTGTCGCGCGACGTGATCGCGCGCGCAGATACCAGTGTCGGTAGGGTTCTCATTGATCGCGGATTTTGGCTGCGTGAAATGCAGCTCGGATCTGGGACTATTGTGGGCCGGCAGGGCAATGATATCATTTTCCTGACCAATGCCCATGTCATCGCAGGTGCGCGGCGGATCGAGGTCGGCTTTTCGCACCTGGGCCAGTCGGTCGTCTATGATGCGCATGTCCTCAATACCGATCCCGGTCTGGATCTGGCGCTTCTGCGACTGCGCCCCAAGCTGGGAAACAGCATGCATCCTTTTTCCATCATGCCAATCGGCACGCGCGAGTTGGGGCGCGGCGAGTCAGTGGCTGTCCTGGGGTTTCCGGCTTTGTCGGACGTCACCGGTGACGGGGAAACGGCGCCAGAGTTCTTTGTCTCGACGGTCACACAAGGGACGATATCGCGGGTCACCGATGGTACGCTTGATTCCAGCCAACGGCGTCGCGAACTGGTCCAGCATGATGCGGTTTTCAACCCCGGAAACTCTGGCGGACCCCTTATTGATGTTTGCGGCAATCTGGTTGGGGTGAATACCGCCTATCTCACTGGCGGTTCGTCCACGCGCACGGCCGCGCCGTCCTTCGTTGCATCCTCTGGTAAGGTGGTCGAGCGTTACCTGCGTCAGCATGAAGTCTCTGCGACCTTTACAGCGCGCGGTTGCAGTGCGCTTTCGAATAACCAGACCACGCTGATGCTGGTGGGTCTGGGCGTTGTTGCCGTTTTGGGGGGCATTGTAGCTGTGCTGATATTCAGCCTGCGCAAATCCGGCAAATCGGCACCACGGCTTGCGCGCAAAGGGGTTCTGGTCGCGTCCTTCGGCGGGCAAACAGTGCGCCTTGATACAGAAGCTCTTCGCCGTGGGGTCAAAATCGGGCGTGACAGTGCGTGCCGGATTTCGGCAGGGATGTCGGATCTGAGCCGCGAGCATGCCCGCCTGATCCTGCGTGACAGGCGGCTGATGATCGAGGATCTTGGCTCATCCAATGGTACATTTGTTGATGGCGTGCGCCTGGCACGCAACAAGGCGCAACAGGTCAACACGAGCTCGTCCATCCTGCTTGGCACCAGCCCGCTGACCTTGGCCAAGACATAAACGATGGCCGGACCAGTCGTTCACATTCGTAATCTGGGCGTCAGGCTGTCGCGTAATTTCGCAGTTGTGATCGAAAGCCTTGATATCTGTCGCGGTGAAAGGTTGGTCATGGATGCGCCAAGCGGCGCCGGCAAGAGCACCGCACTGGGTCTGGTTTGTGCAGCCATTCCCGATAGCGGGTTCCCGGATCGCGTGCACCAGATCAATGGGCGCGATGTCTGCCCCGGCCTACCACGCGAGAGCTTTGCCGGGCCTGAGGCGTTGGGTTTCGTACTGCAAACCAACTCGCTGGTACCATTCCTGACCGCGCAAGAAAATCTTCGCCTGCCGCTACAATTGACGACGCAAAGGGCGCAGCCCGAATGGGAGAGACATCTTATCGAAACGCTGGGCCTTCGACGGTTGCTCGGGCATTTGCCGAGCGCGCTGTCCGTGGGCCAACGCCAGCGCGTTTCGATCGCACGCGCGCTGCTGGGCATGCCTGCGCTCTTGTTGCTGGATGAACCTGTCGCCTCGCTTGATCCGGCCAATGTCGGCAAGGTCGAACACCTGATCGCGCAACTTGCGCAAGAGGCTGGCAGCGCGGTTCTGCTCGCGTCGCATCAGGCGCAATCGGGTGTGTTCAGCGATGCCCCCCGGCTACGCTGTGATGTGCTCGAACATGACGGGGTGCATTACACTCTATTCAACCGCCCGGTCGCCATTTCACAAAGGGCTTGGTCATGAAACTGCCTGTCCCCCTGTCACTGGCCCTGCGCGAACTGCGCCACGAATGGCTGGCCGCCTTGTGTTTCATAGCCGCGCTTGTCGGTGTGCTTGCGCCGTTGTTGCTGCTGCTCGCACTCAAGAACGGCGTGATCGGAGCCATGGTAGACCGGCTGGTCGAAGACCCCGCTAATCGCGAGATCATTGCCATGGGCGCGGAAAGCTACGATGCGGCTTTTTTCGTGCGCGCGGAGGGCTGGCCTGAAACCGGGTTTATCATGCCCGCAACCCGGCGCATCAATGCGCAGGCCAGCGCTGTGCGCAACCCTGCAACTCGCGCGCTGGATCGTAGTGTGCCGCTTGTCCCCTCTGCGCCGGGCGATCCGCTGATTGCGTCGGACAGGGGGGTCTTGCCAGGTAGCGTGTGGCTGAGTTCCGAGCTTGCCAGTGCCCTCGACACTACAGAAGGCAGCGAAATCGAGATGCTTATCGGGCGCGAGGTCGATGGTACGCGCGAAACGGCGCGTTTGCCGCTCACTGTGCTGGGTGTGCTGCCCTCTGATGCATATGGGCGCAAGGCCGTGTTCCTGTCCCTACAGGACTTGCTTGCGGTCGAGCAGTTCCGCGATGATTTGCGCCTCAGCGCGGATGATCTGGACCGCGCCGAAAGCTCGCCAGAGCGCTATGCCAGTTTCCGGCTTTATGCGCGTGATCTGAATGATCTGCAGCCGTTGATGAACCGGCTGGCCACCGAGGGCATCACAGCCCGTCCACGGGTCGAGAATGTCGCACTGCTTCTGGGGTTCCGCGACAATCTGAACCTTCTCTATGGATTTATCGCCGTAATTGCAGTGCTGGGTTTCTGGGCGTCGATGGTGGCAAATCTGCGCGGCATGGTAGAGCGTCAGCGCGTCAGCCTGTCACTGTTGCGGTTCCTGTCGATGCCGCATCGCAGTGTTGCCCGGATTCCGCTGGCGCAAAGCCTTGTGCTTGTAGGCATTGGGGTCATGCTGACGCTTGTATTGGTACTTCCGGGACTTGTGGTGCTCAACACGGTCTTTCAGGCGCCTTCCGGCGATCCGGTCGCGCGTCTTGGTATGTCGGATATCGGCTGGGTTCTTGCGCTTGGGGCCCTCACTGGCGCAAGCGCCGCGATCTGGGCCATGCGGGCCGCCGCATCGATCAGCAGTGAGGAGGTCTTGCGCAATGGGTAATCTGAGACAGGCACCACTTGTCAGTGCTTTCACATGGGCGCTGGCTGTCGTGGGGCTAGCCATCCCCGGCTTTGCGCAGGAGCGACCCGAAGGGATTGAATGGGATGCGCGGCTTTTCAACCCCAATCCGATGCCCGACGACGTAATCCTGCCGATGCCCTGCGGTGGAGGCATAGTTTTTCGCCGCGTGTTGACGCCGAATACTGATGGGGTGATCGGGGATATTCCGGTGATCCTTGGTCAACAGGGAAGTGACCAACCATTTTTGGACGGTCTGAGGCGTAGCTATGTCTCTGGTGCTTTTCCCGCCGAGGACGGCAGCACGCGCGGCTTGTTTTATATGGCGAAATATGAACTGACCGAAGCGCAATACTCAGTGCTGACCGCCGAAACCCCGGATGCCTGCCCGACCCGCATCGGCAGGCGTCAAGCCATCCCGATGACCGGTATCAGCAAGACCCGTTTCGATGCTCTGGCGGAACGCTATACGCTTTGGTTGATGGAACATGCGATTGAGCATTTGCCCATGGCGGGCGATACAGTCGGCTATCTACGGTTGCCTACGGAAGAAGAGTGGGAATTCGCAGCGCGTGGCGGGCTTGCCGTGTCAGAAGCCGAATTTCGTGCGCCCCGCCATCCGATCGCCGAAGGCGCGGATTTCAATGAATATATCGCCTCTGGTGGTTCGGACAGCGCTGGCGGAGAGCTGGGCCTGATCGGCACACTCAAGCCAAATCCGCTGGGGCTGCATGACATGTTGGGCAATGCTTGGGAAATTGTCGGCACGCCTTTTGCGTTGGTGCGCCATGGCCGCCTGCATGGGCAGGCAGGCGGGATCGTGCGACGTGGTGGCGGGGTGAACTGGCCGCTGGCCGAGATCACCTCGGCGCAGCGCTTCGAGATGGCCCCCTATAACCTGCGCCGGATGGACGTGCAGACGGATCGGTTTACTGGCGGTCGCTTCGTGATTTCGGCGATTTCAATTACATCTGAAGCCCAGAACCGCGAGCTGATCGAGGAGCTGGACCGCATGGCGCGTCCCGATCCGACCTTGCCCACGGCGGGCTCCGAAGAAGAAGTCCGCGACCTGTTGGCGAGCCTGCGTGAAAATGCACTGACAGAACAGGATCGCGCGCGGCTGGAGATCATCCGCGACACGCTTGATGCCGCGACTGCAGAGCGTAACCAGCAGCGAGATGAAGCGCTGCGGATGATTCTCAATTCGACGGTTCTGTTATGCAATCAGGCCGTGCAGCGCTACCTGACAGCACGTTTTGCGGCACTGAGTGTATTTGCCGATCTTGATGATCTGGAAGACGAAGCGCGCAGCCTTGGCGATGATGCGTTTCTCGCCGAAGTGCTTAACCTTCGTCTTCAGGCTGAGGAGCGGCTTGCGCGACTGGAGCAGAACCTGCGTGGAGATGTGCGCGAATATGCCGATCTCGTCGAAGGTATGGCCGCCCGCTACACGCCCGATAACATTCGCAGGCAGGCCGAGCATATCAGCTCTGGTCGTGGTGAGGCCGATCAACGGCGCGCGGCTTGCTACAATATCATGCGCACGCATCTGGAAAGCCGGATCGCAGCGGGATCGACTGATCTGGCCCTGCTGCAATCGGACTTCCAATCTATTGCGCGCGCGCTAACGAGTGACGACTAATCGAAAAGGAATTTAACATGCGCGAGCAGTTGAACAATGCAATGGAAACACTGGTCTGGATCGCAACCGGGTTTTTCATCGTCAGTTCTCTCTATGCCGGGGCAATGATCATACAGTTTTCTGCGGTTTTCCCCGGTGGCGGCAACCTGTCCGGAATCATTGGTGGCTTTTTGACCATCGTCTTTGGGGTCACGATGTCCTTTGTCTTTGCCGGTATCTGCTTTCAGATCATGGATATCCGCAAATTCACCAAACATGCAGCACTGAGCTTGCAGCGCGGGCGCTGAAGCGTCCGAGCGCAGAAAAGGCAGTAACAAGATGAATATGCGCGCAACTGGAATAGGTCCTGGATCGGTTATTCAGGATAGCTACCGCGTCGACAAGTTGTTGGGCGAAGGCGGTATGGGGGCGACCTACAAGGGCGTGAATCTGGCGACAGGCCATGATGTCGCGCTCAAGGTGATTACCCCTGAATTCGCCCGCAACAAGAAGGCTGCTGATTTGTTTCGCCGTGAAGCCAACCTGCTGCGGACTGTGCAAAGCCCGGCCATCGTGCGCTACGAGACGACCTTGATCGACCGCAACGGGCAGCTTTATCTTGTGATGGAGTATATCGATGGCAAGCCGCTCAAGCACTATTTGGACAAGGGTGCGCGACTGGCCGAGGCCGATCTGCTCAAAATGGCAGATCGTCTGCTCGACGGGTTGTCGGCGATTCACAAACTGGGAATCGTGCATCGCGATATTTCGCCGGATAACATCATGATTCCCGGTGGCAATATCGCGCGTGCAATGCTGATTGATTTCGGGGTCGCCTCTGACAGTGTGGGCGGCGAACATTCGATCATCGGAGATACATTCGCGGGCAAGATCAGCTATTCCTCGCCTGAACAGCTTGGAATTGGTGAGGGGACTGTTTCTGCGGCGACCGACCTTTATGCAGTCGGTCTTGTACTGATGAAAACTGCTGGTTTGGCCGTGCCCGGTGCAGGTGGGCGACTGGCTGACGCCATCGATGCCCGGCGCAGCGATATCGTCATCAGCAGTACTTTGCTTAAGCAAGTGCCGGGACTGTCGCTGGGGCAGGGAACACGCCGGCTTCTCGAAGCGCTTTTGCGTGCGGACCCCAAGGATCGTGCGCGGAACCCGCGCGAACTTGTCGCACAGGCGCAGGCAGAGGCCGAAACCGCAGCGGCCCCAAAACCCGTTTTTGAGGACGAGCCCTTGCCAGAATCAGCGCGTCGTGGCCCGCCGCTTCTAGCCATTGTCGCGGGAATTGCAGTGTTTGTGGCGGCCCTTGGCGGCGGGGCGTGGTATTATCTTGGCCAGCATTCTGCCGCTCCAGCTGGTGTTGCGGTTGAACAGGCCGCGATTGCCAGTGGTGCCGTGCAGGCTGCGGATCCGCTTGCGCAAACCATGGCATTGATCAACAGCGGTACTGCTGACAACCTGAATGCGGCGTTCGGGGCGCTGATGGCCATCGCGCGTGATGAGGCGCGTGATCGTGACCTGCGTGCGCGTGCCAGCCTGGAGATTGCGCGCATGTATGACCCCGCAACCCATGATGCCGCGCGATCACCTTTCCCGGCCCCCAATCCAAGTGCAGCAAGGCGTTTTTATGAACAGGCGCGTGAACTTGGCGCGGTCGAGGCGCAGGCCGCGCTGGACCGGCTTTGATTCAACAGACAGGTGCAAGATGACCGATCCGACAGCAAAGACGTGCAACCGATATCTGGCCGTGCTTCTGGCCATCGTCATCGCCTGCTGGCCTGCCCTTGTGCCCAAGGTCGCATCAGCACAAGACGCGCCCTTGCTCATGCCCGGCAAGACACAGATTTTCCAGCGCGTGCTGTTGCGAAATGAAAGCCTGGGGCGCGCGGACCGTAATGATGACGACGGCATGTCACTGGCCCCGCTGGCCGCGCTGTTTGTTTATGAACGCGCAGATGACTGGCTCCGCGTGGGCTTTCGTGAAAACGGGCAGGATCTGTTCTGGGTGCCCGAAAGCGACACATTGGACTGGAATCAGAATATCGTTGCCACATTCGAAGCGTCCGAGAATCTGGAGCGGTTGATGTTTTTCAATGAAATTGACACGCTTTATGATCTGATCGACATGGAGCAGCCCGGACTTGCCGCGCGACCCTACCGCGAAGAGGCCGAAGCGGCGGAGCGCGGCGAAGGTGCATCCAGCCATGTGGCCGCGCTTGGGCCAAGGCGTGTCATTGACCAGCGGCGCAACCTCTATGTGATGCCGATCCTTGATTACACCGAGGAAGTGTTCGAAAGTGGTGCGTTCGTCAACCTGCTGCGTGTGGCTGTCGCACGTGCTCGCCCCGTGTCAGAGGGGGGGAATGTCCCGCTGCCCATCGCCGGGGATATAGATGACTATCGGATGGGGGTGGTTTTCGTGGTCGACACAACGATCACAATGGACCCTTATATCCGTGCTACCGCCGAGGCGATCGATACTGTTTTTCAGCAGATTGAAACTGCCGGAATGTCCGACACGGTGTCTTTTGGTCTAGTGGGGTATCGCGACAATATGAGCGGTGTTCCGGGGCTGGAATATGACACCCGGACCTATGTGACGCTCGAAGAAGGGGCCGACCGCGCCACCTTTGCCGAAGCCATCGGCTCCATGCAAGAAGCGCGTGTCTCAACCCGTCACTGGCGCGAGGATTCTTACGCAGGCGTTCTGCATGCTCTGGAGCAGATGGAATGGGGCGATTTCGACGCGCGCTTCATCATTCTAGTCACGGATGCCAGTCCGCGTGAAGCGGATGATGATTGGTCTCTGACAGGACTATCTGGCCGGTCGCTGAATACCCTTGTACGCGAACAGATCAACGGCGCGATTGCAGTGATGCATCTGCGCTCGCAACTGGGCGCGGCCGATCATGACCGTGCCGAAGCGTCTTATCGTGAGTTGTCGCGCTTTCCCAACCAGCCGCCGTTTTACTACCCGATAGAGAATGCCAGCCGCGATCTGTTTTTGTCTGCAGCGCGCGACGTTGGCACCATGTTGGTAGGGCAGGTGCGTGACTTCCGAGAAAGTCCCGATTCAGTGCTCAGCCTTGATGGTCAGTCCATCCTCGGAATGGATGACAGCAATGAGCAATTCGCTGGCCTTGCCTCGGCTGGACGTGCGATGCAACTGGCCTTTCTGGGGCGGGTCGAGGGAGAACAGGCCCCGGATGTGTTCGAAGCTTATGTCGCTGATCGTGATTTCGACCGACCTGGATTACGCCCGCTCTCAATCCGAGTTCTGATTTCCAAGGCTCAGCTGTCGGCGCTCTATGATGCCCTTAATATCATCATCGAACAGGGCGAAGAAAACATGATCGATCCAGCTCAGTTCTTTACACAGGTGCTGGGTGCTGCCGCCGATATGAGCCGTAATCCCGATCAGGTCACACGCCGCGC
>SKGU01000277.1 GCA_007117255.1 Natronohydrobacter sp.
GCAGCAGATCCGCACCGCCAAGCGAATAGCCCGCCATGACCTGCGCGATCTGCATCACCTGTTCCTGATAGACGATGATCCCTTGGGTTTCCTCAAGGATATGATCAATCGAGGGATGGATTGATTCCAGTGGCTTCAGCCCGTTCTTCACCTCGCAATAGGTCGGGATATTTTCCATCGGGCCGGGACGATAAAGCGCCACCAGCGCCACGATATCTTCAATGCAAGTGGGTTTCATGCGCCGCAGCGCGTCCATCATGCCCGAACTTTCCACCTGAAACACGGCCACTGTGCGCGCCGATGCATAGAGTTTGTAGGTCGCTTCGTCATCCAGCGGGATTGCGTTTATATCCAGATCAACCCCGCGACGGCGCAACAGCTCAATGGCATTCTGGATCACAGTCAGGGTTTTCAGGCCCAGAAAGTCGAACTTCACCAGCCCTGCCTGTTCCACCCATTTCATGTTGAACTGCGTCGCGGGCATATCGGATTTCGGGTCGCGGTAAAGTGGCACCAATTCATCCAGTGGCCGGTCCCCGATCACAACCCCGGCGGCATGGGTCGAGGCATTACGCAAAAGCCCTTCGACCTTTTGCGCATGGGTCAGAAGCCGATCCACAACTTCCTCGGATTTCGCCATCTCGCGCAGACGCGGCTCATCGGCCAACGCTTTTTCGATGCTCACAGGCTTCACGCCTTCGACAGGGATCATCTTCGACAGCTTGTCGACCTGCCCGAAGGGCAGTTGCAGCACGCGGCCCACATCGCGCACTGCGGCCTTGGACAAGAGCGCGCCGAAGGTGATGATCTGGCCCACCTTGTCATGACCGTATTTGTCTTGCGTGTAGCGGATCACCTCTTCGCGGCGATCCATGCAGAAATCGATGTCGAAATCCGGCATCGAGACACGTTCGGGGTTCAGGAAGCGCTCGAACAGAAGCGCATAGCGTAAAGGGTCAAGGTCCGTGATGGTCAGCGCATAAGCCACAAGCGAGCCTGCCCCTGACCCCCGCCCCGGCCCGACAGGAATGTCATTATCCTTGGCCCATTTGATGAAATCGGCAACGATCAGGAAATAGCCGGGAAAGCCCATGCCTTCGATGATGCCTAGTTCAAACTCCAGCCGTTTTTCATATTCCTCGACTGGCGCGGCATGGGGGATCACGGCCAGACGCGCGGCCAGACCCTCTCTCGCCTGACGACGCAGTTCCTCGACCTCATCCTCGGCGAAACGCGGCAGGATCGGTGCGCGCTTCTCGGCCTTGTAGGCGCAGCGTTGCGCGATCTCGACCGTATTTTCTAGCGCTTCAGGCAGGTCGGCGAAGAGCGCGGCCATTTCTTCGGGTGATTTCAGATAGTGCTGCGGCGTCAGGCGGCGGCGCGGCGCGGCCTGATCCACATAGGCACCTTCCTTGATGCACAAAAGCGCATCATGTGCCTGATACATATCGGCTTTCGGGAAATAGGCGTCATTCGTGGCCACAAGCGGCAGATCCAGCGCATAGGCCATCTCGACAAAGGGGCGCTCGGTGACGCGCTCGGCCTCCATCATCTGGCCATCTTCGCTGGCATGGCGCTGCAATTCGACATAAAGCCTGCCCGGATAAATCGTGGCCAGCCGTTCCATCAGCGCGCGCGCTTTCGGCATCTGGTTGGTCTGGATCAGCTTGCCGACTGCGCCTTCGGCCCCGCCTGACAAGCAGATCAGCCCCTCGGAATACTGTGCCAGTTCTTCTACCGTCACCTGCGGCACCGGCCTGTCTTTCGGCAGATACAGGCAGGAATTCAGCTTCATCAGGTTCATGTAGCCACGTTCGGACTGTGCCAGCAGGACCACGGGCGCTGGCATGCGCAATTTTTCACCGGGCGCGGGCGGGTCATATGCCACCGATATCTGACAACCAAGGATCGGCTGAAGCCCGGAACCGGATGCCAGCACGGAAAACTCCAATGCCGCGAACATATTGTCCGTATCGGTGACAGCGATCGCCGGATATCCCTTGGCAACGCAGTCTTTTACAAGTTTTTTCAGCGGGATAGCCCCTTCGAGGAGGGAGTATTCCGTATGAGCACGCAGGTGGATGAAGCGGGGAAAATATGTCATGTGCAGATCATAGATCACAGCCCGGCGTCGGAAAAGAGAAGAGTGATTATCAATCAGGCATTGAATCAGTCTCGTCAGTTTGCGAGTAGTTTTTTCTTGTTAAAAGAGGCCAGCACCGCTTTGCTGTTATGCGAAGAACAGGGTCACAACGCCTGCAAACAGGGGGATATCATCTATGCGGCAAACATTGCTGCGCATTGACGGGCTGACGAAAGCCTATCCCGGCGTTCTGGCCAATGACGACATATCCTTCGAGATCGGCGAAGGCCAGATGCATGCGCTTCTTGGCGAGAATGGCGCGGGCAAATCCACTCTGGTCAAAATGGTCTACGGTCTTGTCCGGCCCGACAAGGGCCAGATGAGCTTGCGCGGCGCGCCCTTCGCGCCTGCACAACCTTCGGAGGCGCGGCGCAATGGCGTGGCGATGGTGTTTCAGCATTTCAGTCTGTTCGATGCGCTGGACGTGGCCGAGAATGTCGCGCTGGGTATGGAAAACCCGCCCGCGCTGCGCGATCTGGCGAGGCGCATCCGTGATGTGTCGGAAGAATACGGCCTGCCGCTGGACCCGAACCGGCTGGTCGGTGATCTGTCGGCGGGTGAGCGGCAACGTGTGGAAATCGTGCGCTGTCTGCTGCAAGACCCCAAGCTGCTGATCATGGACGAGCCGACATCGGTTCTGACCCCGCAAGAGGTGGATATCCTGTTCCGCACGCTGCGGCAGTTGTCCTCTGAAGGAACCGCGATCTTGTATATTTCGCATAAGCTGGACGAAATTCGGGCGCTGTGTGATGAGGCGACAATCCTGCGTGGTGGCCGCAAGGTCGCAACTTGTGATCCGCGTGAAAAGACTGCGCGCGAATTGGCCGAATTGATGGTCGGTCAGGTGCTTAACCCTCCAGAGCGCCCCGCCAAACCAAAGGGCGATGTGCTGTTGCATGTGGACAAGCTGTCGCTTGCCTCGAACAATCCGTTCGGCACGTCGTTGAAGGATATTTCGTTTCAGCTTCATGCTGGTGAAGTGCTGGGCATCGCCGGGGTAGCGGGCAACGGGCAGGATGAGTTGCTGTTGATGTTGTCGGGCGAATTGCGCGCACCGTCTGCACAGGTGCGGTTGAAAGACCAGCCCATCGGCCAGCTTGGCCCCAATGCGCGGCGCAAACTTGGGCTGGTGACAGCGCCAGAAGAACGTCTGGGTCACGCTGCCGCGCCTGATATGAGCCTGACAGCCAATGCGCTGTTGTCAGGTGTCGAGCGCAAGGGGCTGGCCAAGGGCGGCTTCATCGACTGGGGCGCAACCGAGGCATTCGCGCGCAATATTATCACGAAATTCGATGTGCGCACACCGGGGCCGCATGTTCTGGCACGCGCTCTGTCCGGCGGCAACTTGCAGAAATTCGTCATTGGCCGCGAAATCGAACTGAACCCCGATGTGATTGTCGTCAACCAACCCACATGGGGGGTGGATGCGTCAGCCGCCGCCTTCATCCGGCAAGCGCTGCTGGATCTGGCCAGTGCAGGTGCCGGTGTGCTGGTGATCAGTCAGGATCTGGATGAATTGCTGGAAGTGGCAGACAGTTTTGCTGCGCTGAATGAGGGGCGTCTGACACAGGTGCGCCCTGCCAAGGGCCTGACCGTAGAAGAGATCGGGCTGATGATGGGGGGTGCAGGTGACATGCATGTAGCACATGAGGCCAGCGCATGATCCGGCTTGAAAAACGCAAGGAGCCATCGAAGTTCTGGCGTATTGCCAACCCGTTTCTGGCGGTCGCACTGACCATGGTGGCGGGCGGGATCATGTTTGCGATGCTGGGGAAAGACCCGCTGGCCGCTATCCGGCTGATCTTCTTCGACCCCATTTTTTCAGAAACCTATGGCAGCTATTCGCGCCCGCAACTTCTGATCAAATCCGCACCGCTGATTCTGATTGCGGTGGGGCTGGCCATCGGGTTCAAGGCAAATGTCTGGAATATCGGTGCAGAAGGACAATATATCATCGGCGCGCTGTTTGGTGCAGGTGTGGCATTGGCCTTCTTCCCAACGCCGGGGTGGTACATCTTTCCGCTGATGGTGATTGCAGGGGCCTTTGGTGGCTTTCTCTGGGCAATGATCCCGGCGATTCTGAAAACGCGTTTCAACACCAACGAAATCCTTGTGTCGCTGCTGCTGGTCTATGTGGCTGAACGCATCCTGGCCGCGATGGCTCTGGGCCTGATGCGCAACCCCGACATCGCGGGCTTTCCCGGCTCGCGCGATCTGCGCCGCTACGAGGCCGCACATAACGCTGAGCTATTCGCCGGAACCGGTATTCACTGGGGTGTCGTCGCCGCACTGATTGCGGTCATCTTCACATATGCGATGATGACACGGCACA
>SKGU01000330.1 GCA_007117255.1 Natronohydrobacter sp.
ACATGCCTTGCACGATGATGCGGGTGTCTTTCTGGATGAGAATGGACATGGGGATGCTCCTTCAGGCGGCCATGGCAGGGCGGGCTTTGACAGCCGTTGCGGCGGCTTCGGCCAGAGTGTCGGCGGAAATCAGCGGCAGGCCGGAGTCGTTGATGATGCGGCGGCCCTCTTCGACATTCGTGCCCGCCAGGCGGACGACAACGGGCAGCGAGAGGTTCAACTCGCGATAGGCCTGCACCACGCCTTCGGCGACCCAATCGCAGCGGTTGATGCCCGCGAAGATATTGACAAGGATCACCGAGACATTCGGATCGGTCAGCACGGTGCGGAAGGCGGCAACCACACGTTCAGGGCTGGCCCCGCCCCCGATATCGAGGAAATTCGCTGGCTGGCCACCGGCAAGCTGGATCATGTCCATTGTGGCCATGGCAAGCCCTGCGCCGTTGATCAGACAGCCGATATCGCCTTCAAGTCCCACATAGCTGAGACCATGTTCGGCTGCGGCATCTTCGCGCGGGTCTTCCTGCCCCGGATCGCGCAGGGCGGCGACTTCGGGGCGGCGGAACAGCGCGTTAGTGTCAAAGCTCATCTTCGCATCGAGCGCGATCAGATCGCCCGCGCCGGTGATCACCAGCGGGTTGATCTCCACCATCGTGGCGTCCTGATCGCGGAAGGCGCGGTAGCAAGCGCGCAGCACAGTGGCGAATTGCCCGATCTGGGGGCCGGTGAAACCCAGCTTGAAAGCCAGTTCGCGCGACTGGAAGGGCAACAGGCCCATAGCGGGGTCGATGACCATGCGGATCAGGGCATCAGGCTGTTCTTCGGCCAGATCCTCGATCTCCATGCCCCCTTCGCGCGACGCGACGATCATGATGCGTTCGGATTTGCGGTCGAGAACAAGGCCAAGGTAGATTTCCTTGGCGATATCCGTGGCTTGCTCGACCAATACGCGGTGCACGGGTTTGCCATTGGCGTCGGTCTGCTTGGTCACCAGATTGCGGCCCAGAAGCGACAAGGCGAAGGCATTGACCTCGGCCTCTGACTTGCACAGCTTCACCCCGCCGGCAGCGCCGCGCCCGCCCGCATGGACCTGCGCCTTGACGACGACCGGAAAGCCCAGTTTGCGCGCTTCATGCATGGCCTGTTCGGGGGCGAAGGCGATGCCGCCACGCGGGACGGGCATTCCGATACGCCCCAGAAGCTCCTTGGCCTGATGTTCATGAATATCCATCGTTTTCGCTCCTTATTCGGCAGCTTTGGCGGCACTGCTGCGCGCGGCAATCGCGTCAGCGAGCGACAGCACATTCATCGCCATTTTCTCGGATGCGGCGTCGATCATCTTGCCATCAAGCGCCGCTGCGCCCTTTCCTGCGGCTTCGGCTTTGCGTAGTTCCTCGATGATGCGCCGGGCGCGGTCCACTTCGGCTTCTGGTGGGCTGAAGACCGCATTTGCCATTTCGATCTGGCTGGGGTGGATGGCCCATTTGCCTTCGAACCCAAGCGCCGCAGCGCGTTCGGCAGCGGCGACGTAGCCATCGGGATCAGCGAAATCACCGAATGGGCCATCGAGGGCGCGCAAGCCGTAGGCGCGACACGAAATGATCATCCGCGACAGCGACGCGTGCCACTGATCGCCCGGATAGGCGGGGTTCAACCCGCCGATATTGACGGTGCGGGCGCGCATGGAAGCCGCATAATCGGCAACGCCGAAATGCAGTGCTTCAAGGCGCGAATCCGACGTGGCTGCATAGCGCGCGATCTCTTCGACATTGGCCATGCCAAGCGCGGTTTCAATCAGCGCTTCCAGACCAACACGGCGGGTCAGCCCGCAAGCCTGTTCGATCTGGTTGACCAGTGCGTCGACCATATAGAGGTCGGATACCACGCCCAGTTTCGGGATCAGCAGCATATGTACGCGGTCGCCCGCTTGTTCCATGATATCAACGACATCGCGGTACATATACTGGGTGTCCAGACCGTTGATGCGCACGCTGACAGTCTTGCCTTTGGCTTCCCAGTCGATCTCGTTCAGCGCGGCGATGGCGTTTTTGCGGGCCTGTGCCTTTTCGGGCGGGGCGACAGCATCTTCGAGATCGAGAAAGACCACATCGGCGGCAGATTCTGCGGCCTTTTCGATCATCGTCACATTGGATGCGGGCACGGCGAGCGTAGAGCGTTGCAGCCGCTGCATGCGCAGCGGGAAAAGTGAATGGCTCATGGTTTTGGTTCCTTATTCGGCTGCGATGGCCAGAGAGGGAGCAGGGGTGTGCGCGGCAAAGACGGCCTGGGCGGCGGCAAGCCCCGCGCCAAGGTCTACCCGCGCGCCTGCGGATTTGAGGGAGAGTTCGGCAATTCCAAGGGCGGTCAGGCACATGCCTTCGTTCAGATCGCCCAGATGGCCGATGCGAAAGGCTTTGCCCGCAAGCGGGCCAAGTCCGCCGCCAAAATGCGTGTTATAGCGGTCCCGCGCGATACTGATCACTTCGCGGGCGTCCACGTCCTGCGGGGTGCGGATGGCGGTGACTGTATCGGACGCGAAGATGCGGTGTTCGGCCACGGTCGCCAGACCCATTGCGGCGACACCAGCGCGGATACCTTCGGCAAGGCGGTGGTGACGGGCATAGACATTGTGCAACCCTTCGGCCTGCAGGCGGGTCAGCGCGGCGCGAAGCCCGTGCAGCAGTTGCGCGGGCGGCGTGTAACAGAAAGAGCCTGCGTCATGCGCGTTCAGCATGGCATTGAGGTCAAGAAAGCTGCGCGGCAGGGTGCTGGCGGCGATTGCGTCCAGGGCCTTGGGGCTAGCGGCAAGAATGCCCAGACCAGCGGGGCACATCAGCCCTTTCTGGCTGCCAGCGATCGCCAGATCGACGCCCCATTTGTCCATATCGAAGCGCAGCGAGCCGATGGAGGATACACCATCCACGAACAAGAGCGCGTCATGGAAACAGGTGTCGATAGCATGGCGCACCCCGGCGACATCCGATGTCACGCCGGTGGCGGTTTCATTATGGGTGACAAAGACAGCCTTGATTTCGCCATGCCGGTCGGCACCAAGGCGGCGCTCGATCTCGCGCACTGGACAGGGTGCACCCCATGCCACGTCAATTGCTTCGACCCGCAGGCCGAGGGCTTGTGCCATCTGCGCCCAGAGGGTTGAGAACTGGCCATGCCGCGCCATCAGCACCTTGTCGCCGGGCGAAAGTGTGTTGGTGATCGCAGCTTCCCAAGCGGCTGTGCCAGAACCGGGCAAAAGTGCGATGCGGGCATGTGTGGTGCCAAAGACAGGTTTCAGACCATCAAGGACAGGTTGCAGAAGTGCCGCGAAATCGGGCGCGCGATGGTCCTGCATCGGCACGATCATGGCGCGCTGTACATCGGCAGGCACATTGGTCGGGCCGGGAATGAAAAGATGGGCGGTGCCCGTTTGAAAGCCGGTCTGCATGATCGAATCCTCCCTCGATGGAATGACCATGGCAGACATATGCACGATGCTGCGAATGAAACCGGGTTCTGCTGTAAATGCGAGAGTTTACACATTACACATTATGTAATATTGTAAACTTAACCAAATAAAGGTCAGTTTTTAACATAATTCATGTTATGAGGCAAAGATGGCGCTTCGAAAGACCTTTATCGGCCCGCATTTGCGCCGCTTGCGGCAGGAAGCGGGTGAAACTCAGGGGGCGATGGCCAAGCGGTTGGGGATCAGTGCGGCCTATGTGAACCTGCTGGAAAACAACCAGCGCTCGGTGTCCGTGTCGATCCTGTTGCGGCTGTTCGAGGCGTATGGCGTCGATTGGCATGACATTGCCGAAGATGGCGCGGGCGCAAGGCTGGCCGATCTGCGCGGCGCTTTGCAGGATCCCCTGTTCGATGACACACGCCCTGACTTGCATGAATTGCGCGCGGCACAAACCCACACACCCACGTTGATTGAAGCGTTCTTGCGCTTGCACCGTGCGTATCACACAGCGACTGACCAGCTTCTGGCGCTGGCCGCGCATCCAGATGACAGCGAGCCGATTTTCAATGCCTCCCCCGAAGGCGCTGTGCATCACTTTTTTCGCCGCCAGCGGAATCATTTTCCGACACTGGAAAAGGCCGCCAGCAAGGTTTGGTCAGCAGATGCCCCGGCCACGGATGATCTGTATTATGCGCTCAAGGAACGTCTGCGCGCGCAACATGGCATTTCTGTGCGTGTGGTGCAGGTGAATGACCTGCCCCGCACGCTGCGCCAATATGATCAGAGCCGCGCCGAGGTGCTGCTGTCGGAAGCGCTGGACCATCCCAATAGGGTGTTTCAACTGGTGCATGTGCTGGGCCTGATCGAATATCGCGAGACGCTGGACCGTATCCTGAACAGTGCCGGACTGGATGACCTTCAAGGCCGCGCGCGCTGTCTGGTCGAGCTTGCCAATTATTTCGCCGCAG
>SKGU01000015.1 GCA_007117255.1 Natronohydrobacter sp.
TCTTGAAAATGCCCAGCTGGCCGGATTCGACGAATTTCTTCAGCCGGTTCTGCACATCGCGGAAATAGCCGGGGCTGGACAGCGGATGCGCGGGGCTGACCATATGCTGCAATTCGCTCGTGGCCTTCGGGTCGGCGCGCAGCGCATTGATCGGGTTGACCCAATCCAGCGCATGCAGATGGTAGAAATGCACGACATGGTCGTGAATTTCCAGATTGAGCTGCATGATATTGCGGATCGAATTGGCATTGTCGGGGATCTGGATGCCCAGCGCGTCCTCGACCGCGCGCACCGAGGTCAGCGCATGCGTCCCGGTGCAGACCCCGCAGATGCGCTCGGTAAAAGCCCATGCATCGCGCGGATCGCGGCCCTTCAGGATCACTTCCAGCCCGCGCCACATGGTGCCGGTGCTGACCGCGTTGCGGATCACGCCCTCCTCATCGACATTGATCTCGCAGCGCATGTGCCCTTCGATCCGCGTCACCGGATCGATAACGATGCGGCGGCCGGAATTATCCATTGTGTAGCCGTTCGGTGTTTGCAGCATGATTTATGCCTCCTCTTTGGCGGCTTTGGCCGCATTGGAATGGCCCACGGCCTTTTGTTGTGCGCGCCTCAACGCCGAGAGCGCCGCATGGGCGGCCACGGCCCCGCCGACGACACCGACAGCCGCCAGACCCACGCGGTCGGCATTGGCTTCGACCCCGAACTGGGTGATGTCGGTCACGCGGTCGTAGAAACTGCCCTGATCCCAGAACCCGTCCTCGGAACAGCCGATGCAGCCATGCCCGGCCTGAATCGGGAAGCTGACACCCTCGTTCCAGCGCACGGTCGAGCAGGCATTATAGGTGGTCGGACCCTTGCAGCCGACCTTGTACAGGCAATAGCCCTTGCGCGCGCCTTCATCGTCCCAGTTCTCGACAAACTGGCCTGCATCGAAATGCGGGCGGCGGTAGCATTTGTCATGGATGCGCTGCGAATAGAACATCAGCGGGCGGCCCTGCCGGTCCAGCGCGGGCATGCGGTCGAACGTGACCATATAGGTGATCACACCGGTCATGACCTCGGCAATCGGCGGGCAGCCGGGCACCTTGATGATGGGCTTGTCAGTGATGACCTTGTGAATGGGCGTGGCCTGTGTGGGGTTCGGGCTTGCGGCCTGCACACAGCCATAGGACGCACACGCCCCCCAAGCGATGATCGCTTTCGCATCCTTGGCCACACGTTTCAGCTTGTCCACGAAGGGCTTGCCGCCAGAGATGCAGAACATCCCGTCTTCATTCAGCGGCGGGTTGCCTTCGACTGCCAGAATATAGTTGCCCTTGTATTTGGCGATGGTTTCTTCCAGCACGGCCTGCGCGGCCAGCCCGGACGGGGCCATCAGGAGTTCATCATAGTCGAGACTGATCATCGACAGGATCACGTCCTTGGCCAACGGATGGCCCGAGCGGATGAAGCTTTCCGAACAGCAGGTGCATTCCAGACCATGCAGCCAGATGACCGGGGTGCGCGGCTTGGTTTCCATCGCATGTGCGATTTTCGGCACGAAAGCCGGACCAAGGCCCAGCGCGGTTGCGGTCAACGTGCAGTATTTCATGAAACTGCGCCGCGAGATGCCCTGCGCGCGCATCACCTCGTAGAACGTTTCGATTCGGTCGTTGGGGGTGTCGGACATGGGTGTTCGGGCCTCCTTGCCGTCTGAAAAGCGATTTTCCTGCAAAAAAATGCCTCAACCTTGAGCATCATGGCAGGAAAAACGCCCGTTTGCTGAGCAAGGGCATAAGGTGCTGAAAAGATGCAGCTTTGCTTGTGAAGGGCGAAACTGGGGCCGGTGAAGTGCTTTCCACTGTGATTTTACAGCGGAAACAGGCTTTCCAGAGGGCTGTGTGCAGTCGCATGCCGCGCCCAATCCGCACGCTTGACGAGTGTTGCAAGAGGCGTATGAAAAAATGGATAGTTCATCATACGCAGTCGGAGAAGTCCCATGAAACCCGCTACATCCAAGATCCTGACGCTGGCACTGACCTTTGGCCTGATGAACGGTTCTGCCGCAGCGCATGACTTGTGGATCAATGCAATGTCGGCTGGAAATGACGGTCACGGGGGCGAGGCTGCGTTGTTTTCCGCCGTTGTCACAAGCGTGGGCTGGGGACATACGCCCATGCCGCTGTCCGAGTTCCTGCCCGGCGCACGGATCAGCGCCTATCGTGTGATCGCGCCTGCGGGTGATATTCTGGACCTGCCATTCGATGCAGAAGTGAATGCGTCCGTAAGTTACGACCTTGGCGATGCGACCGGTATCAGCCTGCAAGCGGGCGATGCGCTGATGCGACGGTTGGTGCTGCACGAGGATGCGGCGCAAGGAGCATGGCGTGTGCATCTGGGCAATCCAGCGCGGGTGTTCACTACCTGGATCGATGCGGATGGAAACCGCAGATCAGCCGCGCGCTTCGTCGATGAGATCGAAGACCCGCAGCAGATCATTTCCTCGGCTGTCTCTGTGCGGGATGCGACGGCATGGTGGCGACATGGCACATGGCAGACGCCAGAGCCTGCCGGTCTGACATTCGAGATGCTGCCGATGACTGATCCGACCGCCCTGCGCGCGGGCGAGGCGCTGGACGTGCAGCTTTACTGGAACGGTGCGGCGCTTGAGGCTGGTCAACTGGCCCTGTTCACGGCATTTGGTGAAAGCGGGGCCGAGGCCGCGATCACCGAAACCGGCGCAGGCGCGGCGAGCTTCAGCCTGCCGGAACCGGGGGCCTGGGTGTTGCGCGGGATGCTGGAGGTGCCCGTCGCTGAGGCAGGCCCCGACTATGCCGAATTTGCCGGGCGGGTTGAGGCAATCCGTTTCATCACCACTCAGGCCGTGACCATCCGGCCCTGAGCGACGGCGCGCCTGCACTGAAGAGATGTGACATAACAGGAAAGACCAAAGTCATGATGAAATCCCTGATCGGCGCCGCCTGTCTGACCCTTGCACCATTGTCGCTGTCTGCGGGCAGTCTGACGCTATTCGCCAGTGGCGAGGACCTGGCGACCGAAGGCTTCAACGCGCCCAAGCTGACCAAGGATGGCTGGGCGCTGGCATTCACCCGCATCACAGCCACCTTCGATCAGATCACCGCATGGCAGACCGATCCGCCCTTCATGGCGGATGGCGCAGAGATCACTGGCACGGCGCTGCCCTTTGATGGCCCGTTCACCGTCGATCTAGTCGATGCCGATGAGGATGATCTGGTCGAACTGACCACCATTGCTGCGCCTGCGGGCCATTTCAACGCGCTGTCATGGGCGCTGGTGCCAGGTGACGATGGCTTCTCGCTGGCATTTGAAGGCATCGCGCGCAAGGACGGGCAAGAGGTAGCCTTTAGCTTGCGCAGCGCCGACAGCGTGGCCCATGCCTGTGGCGAATATCTGGGTGACGTGCGCAAGGGTTTCGTAACAGAAAACGCGGCGGCCGATCTGGAGATCACCTTGCATCTTGACCATCTCTTCGGCCGTGCCGACAAGGCGGAAGATGACGAAATGAACCTTGAAGCCATTGGATTTGAGCCTTTCGCCGCAGGTGGCGAATTTGACCTGTCACTTGAGGGCCTGCATCTGGGCCATGTCGGAGAAGGCCATTGCTATGACTTTGCGCTCTAGGCTTGCGGGTTTGGCGATTTGCGCGGCGGGGTGTTTCACCCCGCTTGTCGCGTTGTCCCATGCCGCCCTGATCGAGGCCGAGACCGCGCAAGCCATCCGCCTGCACGCTTTCTACGACACAGGCGAACCGATGGCACATGCACAGGTCATCATTTACGCACCCGATGATCCGAGCAGTCCGTGGGGCCAGGGCGTGACGGATCGCGACGGGTGGTTTGAATTCATCCCCGATGCCACCGAGGGGCGTTGGTCCGTGCAGGTGCGTCAATCCGGACATGGCGCGATGGCGCATGTACAGATGGGCGGAGACGCGCCCGTGATAATCACAGCCTCGGGCACGCAAAGCTGGCTGCAACGCATGGTTATGGTCGCGTTGGTGGCCTGGGGTGCACTTGGCACTGCGCTTTTCGTGTTGCGCAAGAAAGGGCGTTCTGATGCATCTGCCTGACGGGATCGTCCCGATAGAAATGGCTCTGGCAGGCTATGGGGCCAGTGCGGCGATCACCGCACTGGCATTGTCGCGCATCAAATCCATGTCCGACCCGCAAGCAGAGATTCCGCGCGTGGCCATGATGACAACCGTGTTCTTCGCAGCCTCGCTGGTGGCGATCCCTGTGCCACCAACATCGGTTCATCTGATGCTGGCTGGGCTGATGGGTGTGATGCTGGGGTGGTTCTGCGTTCCCGCGATCCTGGTGGGGTTGTTCTTGCAAGCCGTACTGTTTGGTCATGGCGGGATCACGACACTGGGTCTGAACGGGCTGATCCTTGGTCTTCCGGCGCTGATTTCCTTCGGCATCTGGCGGACGGCAGCACAGCGCTGGCCGGATATCGCGGCGTTTTGTGCGGGCAGTCTGGCAGTCGTGACGGCGCTGGTCATATTTGCCGCGATTGTGCTTGCCGGGCTACCGGTAACGCTGGACGCAAGCGCAGAGCGGGTCGCACTCGGTGTCTTTCTATTGGCCCATCTACCGCTGGCTGTCGCCGAAGGGGTAATCGTGATGACATTGCTGCGGATGCTGCGTCGGGTGGAGCCAAGGCTGGTCCCGCATGCCTAGCGCCAGTGCGCGCCACCTTCGCGCGCTTACACCCCGCACGCTGCTGGTCATGGCGCTGATTCTCGCATTTGGGGTTGCGACGATCAACAGTCTGAGCGCGCTGCCCGTTGTGGTACTTATGGCTGTGACCGCAGTGCTGGTCTCTGGTCAGGCTTATCTCGTCTTGCGGCGACTGCGTGGGGCTGCCCTTCTGGCGCTGGCAGTGCTTCTGGCATTGTCGCTGGTGTCGGGACAGACCGTACTGGCGCAATTTGGCCCGGTAGCATTCCGTCTCGAGGGGTTTCAGGTTGGCGCGCTGATCGCCGTCAGGCTCGTGTCAATTGTTGCACTCACACTGGCGCTGCTGACGCCGTTGTCGCCGTTTCAGCTTGTTGGCGCCTTGCGCGGACTTGGGGTGCCTGCCTTGATGGCGGACCTCGCGCTTCTGACACTGCGGTATCTGGATGAGGTCGGCACAGAGCTGCGCCGCGCGCATCTTGCGCGCCGATTGCGCGCCGGGCGCATGGGATGGCGCGCCCTGCCAGATTATGCGGGCCTTCTCGCAACCAGCCTGATCCGCGCACAAGCCCGCGCTGAACGGCTCTGGGCGGCAATGCGCTTGCGAGGTTATGACACAGGGCTGGCGATGCCCGTGGCCCCTTTGCGCGCGCTGGACTGGCTGGCCATGAGTGCGGCGCTGGCCGCTGCTCTGGCTGTTGTCTGGCTGGATCGTGTCCTGTGAGCGTGCTGGTGCTGGACTCCCTCTCGGTTGGCTGGCCCGGTCATGCGCCGGTGCTGGAACACCTCTCGCTTACTCTGCAAACGGGCTCGCGCGTGGGGCTGGTTGGCCCCAATGGCGCGGGCAAGACAACATTGTTTCATACGATTGCGGGGGTTTTGCCCGCGCAGGCAGGGACTGTGGTTGTATCGGGCCGACCCGTCCGCGCGGGGGAATTCCGCACTGAAACTGCGCTGGTCTTTCAGCAGGCCGAAGATCAGCTATTCTGTCCCACATTGATCGAAGACGTAAGCTTCGGGCCGCGCAATCTGGGGCTGTCAGAGCCGGAGGTGAACGCTCGCGTAGGCCATGCGCTGGAAGCCTGCGGATTGGCTGGACTGGAAAACCGGCCCGTCCACCACCTCTCCGGCGGCGAGAAGCGGCGCGCCTGCATTGCGGGCGCGCTGGCAATGCAACCTGAACTTATGCTGCTTGATGAGCCCTCCAGCGCACTAGATATGCGTCAGCGGCGGCGGCTGATCAAATTACTTACAGACATGGATCAGGCAATGTTGATTGCCAGTCACGATCTGGAACTGGTGCTGGAACTGTGCCCGCACGTGATCGTGATAGATCAGGGCCGCATATGTGCCGATGGCCCCAGCCGCGAGGTTCTGGGCGATGCGGCACTGATGCAGGCGCATGGGCAGGAAGTGCCCCATTCCCTGACCCCGCATCATGACGCGGGGCATTCTCACGTCAAAAACTGTCCCTGACATGCAAATGTTCATGACGCGCAGCGCCATGGCTATGGTCATGGGCATGTGCGGCCGCATGGCTTTCCACCGGGATCAGAAAAAGATTGCCATGCATCACGCCACGTTGACCCAGCACCCCATCAGCATAGGCGCGCAAGGCATCGGCGGGACCGCGCAGGATAGCGGTTTCGAGGCAGGTGTCGTGGTCCAGATGCACATGACTTGTGGTGATGCTCAGATTGTGATGGTCGTGATGATGATACATCAAACGGCTGGCCAGGTCGCGCGTATGGTGGTCATAGACGTAGCTCAACACCCCCATCGCCTCGCCTTGCGCGTCCTCTGCAGGTCCGCGCAGCCCCAGTCGCAGCAAGTCTCGCATCGCCTCTGATCTATTGTCGTAGCGCCGATCTTGTACAAACTTGTCCAGATCATGACACAGGCTTTCAGGCAGCGTGACAGTGACGCGTTGCATCAGGACATCCTTTTGATCCCAGCGTCCAATCAGTCTGACACAAGCCTGTAGTATGGCGCAACCAGTTGCGTTAGAATGTTGCCATGGAGCCAAATTTTCCGCCACTTGCCTCGACCTCACCGCTCATGGCGCATCTGGACACCCGCCTTGCCGATCAAACATGGGCCGATGTGATCGCAGCCATGGATCGCAATTATGCAGAACTGGTCGCCTATCAGGAACGGCTGGAAACGCAGAATACCGAACTGCAATCCATGCGCGGGTTTCTGGAATCAGTTCTGGCGTCGGTTTCAGATGTACTGATCGTTGCTTCGCGCCTTGGCAAAATAGAGCAGGTTTCGGCGTCGCTAACCTCACGCATGGGGCGGAATGCCGCGGCATTGCAAGGCGAGCAGACAGCCCGTCTGTTCACGCAGCCCTCGGCATTACAACATGCGCTGGACGATTGCCGTAGCAACCGCGCGCCCGTCTCGATCGAACTGGAACTGGACGCTGTGCCCGCCCCTATGCCCTATGAACTGGTGATCGCGCCGCGCCTTGATGACCGCGGCCGGGTCGCGGGTTTCGTACTGACCGGGCGGTCTGTGGGCGAATTGCGTCAGGCCTATGAGGCACTGGCCCATAGCCATGACGAGTTGAAGGCCATGCAGGGCCAGCTGGTGCGCAATGAAAAGCTGGCCTCGCTGGGACGGCTGCTGGCAGGCGTGGCGCATGAGTTGAATAACCCGATCAGCTTTGTCTACGCGAATGCCCATGCGCTGGAACGCTACGCCGGCAAGTTCGAAACCTATTTCGACCGTGTGACCGACGGCGCAAGCCGTGAAGAATTGATCGCATTGCGTGAAGAGTTGCGCCTTGACCGCGAATTGCGCAACCTGCGCGAAGCGGTGCGCGGGGCACGCGACGGGGCCGAACGGGTGCGCGACATCGTGGCTGATCTGCGCCGACTGTCGGCGGATGGGTCAGGCGAAATCGCACAGTTTGACCTGGTCGAAGTCAGCCGCGTGGCCGCGAAATGGGTGCTGCGTGGGCGTGCTGAAGGTGTTGATCTTGTCCATGAGGGGTGTGACAGCCTGATGGTTCAGGGTCGCGCAGGCCATATCCAGCAAGTGGTGATGAACCTTGTTCAGAACGCTCTTGATGTTCTGGAGGGTCAGGAAGACGGGCGCGTAGTATTAAGCTGTACACAGGAAAATGGGCTTGCCGTGCTGCAAGTCGCCGATAACGGCCCCGGTATCGAACCTGATCTGGCTGCGATGATCTTTGACCCCTTCTTCACGACCAAGCCCGTCGGCAAAGGTACGGGTCTGGGCTTGTCAATCAGCCACAAGATTGCGCAGGAACATGGCGGCACTCTACGCCCCTGCCCGCAACAGCCGAACGGCGCCTGTTTCCGGCTGGAGCTGCCACTTGCCCCCGATGCGGAGGACGCATGAACCTGCTCTGGCTTCAGGCCTCAGGCTGCGGTGGCTGCACCATGTCGCTGCTATGCGCTGAGAACCCTAACGTGTTCGATACGCTGGCCGATGCGGGTATCCGTGTCCTTTGGCACCCCGCACTCAGTGTTGAAACGGGCGCAGAGGTACGTGCGCTGCTGGGGCGGCTTGCCGCTGGCGAAGTAGCGCTAGACCTGCTGTGCATCGAAGGTGCCATCGCGCGCGGCCCGCGCGGCACGGGCCGCTTTCAGATGCTGACTGGCACAGGCCATTCCATGATGCACTGGGTGCAGGCACTGGCACCACGCGCGCGCCATGTCGTCGCGGTCGGGAGTTGCGCGGCCTTTGGCGGCGTGACAACAGCAGGCGACAATCCTTCCGATGCAGTGGGCATCCAGTATGAGGGCAGTCACATCGGGGGTCTGCTGGAGCCGGATTTCCGCGATCACGCTGGCCTGCCAGTCATCAATGTCGCGGGCTGCCCAACCCATCCGGGCTGGGTGCTGGAAACACTGATGCTGCTGAAAGCCGAAGAGATGCGCGCACAAGACCTTGACGGCTATGCCCGCCCGCGTTTCTTTGCCGATCATCTTGTCCATCACGGCTGCCCCAAGAATGAGTTTTACGAATACAAGGCCAGTGCGCGCGACCTCTCCGAGATGGGCTGCATGATGGAGCATCTGGGCTGTATCGGCACGCAGGCCGTTGGCGATTGCAATATCCGGCCTTGGAACGGGTCAGGCTCTTGCACGTCGGGCGGCTATCCCTGCATCAACTGCACAGCGCCCGAATTCGAGAATCCGCGCCATGCTTTCACACAAACACCAAAACTCGCGGGCATCCCGGTGGGGTTGCCAACTGATATGCCCAAAGCGTGGTTCATGGCCCTTGCATCGCTGTCCAAGGCGGCAACGCCGGAACGGATCGCGCGCAATGCCGTGTCTGATCGCATCGATGTGCCGCCCACATTGCGAAAGCCTCGGCCATGAGTGCCGCAAAACTGGTGGTCGGCCCCTTTAACCGTGTCGAGGGCGATCTGGAGGTGCATCTGGACATAAGCGACGGGGTTGTTTCCAGCGCGAAGGTCAATGCGCCGCTCTATCGCGGGTTTGAGCGGATGCTGGAAGGGCGCGACCCGTGCGATGCGCTGACGATCACGCCGCGCATCTGCGGCATATGTTCGATCAGCCAATCCGCCGCCGCCGCCCGCGCGCTGGGCGCGGCTATGGGCCTGCGCCCGACCCCGCAGGGCGAAAGCATGGCGGCGCTGATCCATGCAGTTGAAAATGTCAGCGATCATTTGACGCATTTCTATCTGTTCTTCATGCCCGATTTCGCCCGCCCGGCCTATGCCAGCCATGACTGGCATGACAAGGTATTGCAGCGTTTCACCGCCATGGAAGGGTCTGGCGCGCGTGCTGCAGTCGAGGCCCGCGCAAGCCTGATGCACATTCTGGGACTGATGGCAGGAAAATGGCCGCATACTCTGGCCATTCAGCCCGGTGGTGTGACCCGGACCCCAACACCCGCTGAACGCATGCGCATTCTGTCCAGCTTGCGCAGTTTCCGGCGGTTTCTGGAACGTGATCTGTTCGGTGCCGCATTGGAAGACTTTACCGCCCTGCCCTCGCAAGATGCGCTGCTGGACTGGCACAAAGGCGATGCGGGGTTGTTTCTGCGCGCGGCTGCCAGCCTGGAACTCTGGCGGATGGGCCAGGGCGCCGGGAGATATCTGAGCTTCGGCGCCTATCCAATGGCTGATGGTCACGGCTTCGCGCGCGGTATATGGCAGGATGACGCATTGGCAGATGTGACACTGGATACGATTCAAGAGGACGTCAGCCATGCGTGGATGTTGGGGGCCGCCGCGCACCCGGCGCGCGGCCTGACCGAACCCGATGAGGATATGCGCGCGCCCGGCTATAGCTGGTGCAAGGCCCCGCGCTTATCGGGCCTGCCAATGGAATGCGGCGCGCTGGCACGACAGGTGGTTGATGGCCAGCCCCTCGCGCGCGATCTTGCAGCAAAAGGCGGTGGCGTGCTGGCGCGGGTGGGCGCGCGGCTGCTGGAAATCGCCCGCACCCAAATCCTGATGGAAGATCTGGCGCATGCGATCGAGCCTTCGGCGCAATTCATGACGCAAGGCGATGTCCCCGCGCAAGGCGAAGGTGCAGGGTTGGTAGAGGCCGCGCGCGGCGCGCTGGGGCATTGGCTGCGCATCGAGGGCGGGCGGATCGTATCTTATCAGATCATCGCGCCCACAACCTGGAATTTCAGCCCGCGCGACAGCGCAGGCGTGCCCGGTCCGCTGGAAGCGGCGCTGGTCGGGGCCAAAGTCGCAAAATCCGAGGAAACCCCACTGTCAGTGCAGCATATTGTGCGCAGCTTTGACCCATGTATGGTTTGCACAGTGCATTGAGCCAACGGGGACGGCGCACTCCAAACACGAAAGCGCGACATGACGCAAATTTGCAGGATCAGGGTCAAAGGTCAGGTGCAAGGCGTCGGATTTCGCCCTTTCGTCTGGGTGCTCGCGCAGCGGCTTGGCCTGAATGGCTGGGTTCTGAATGACGCAAGCGGGGTTCTGATCGAAGCACAGGGCGCAGAAATGCCTGCGTTCTTAGTGGCTCTGCGAACCGAGGCCCCACCATTGGCCCGCGTTGATGCGCTTGACGTTGAACCCCTGCAAAGCGCCGATCTGCCCGGCGGGTTCGAGATACGCGCCAGCGCTGGCGGGGCCATACGCACGCGCGTGACGCCAGATGCCGCGACCTGCCCTGACTGTCTGGCTGAAATCCGCGACCCCTCGGCGCGGCGCTTTGGCTATGCCTTTACCAATTGCACCCATTGCGGGCCACGCTTTTCGATCCTGCGCAGCTTGCCCTATGACCGCGCTCAGACAACCATGGCGGGTTTCACGATGTGCGCCGCCTGCAACGCCGAATACAGCGACCCCGCCGATCGACGCTTTCATGCGCAACCCATCGCCTGCCCTGATTGCGGCCCACAGCTTTGGTTCGAGAGCGGCGGCGAAAGGGTCGCAGGTGATGCCATTGCAATGGCCGCCATGGCGCTGAAAGCGGGTCACATTCTGGCCATCAAGGGCATCGGGGGTTTTCATCTGGCCTGTGATGCACGCTCGGAAAAGTCCGTTGCGCTGCTGCGCAAGCGCAAGCACCGCCCGACAAAGCCCTTTGCCCTGATGGGCACGCTGGAGATAATCGCGCAGAGTTGCGCCACAACACCCGCCGCGCGCAACCTGCTGCAAGGCCCCGCCGCGCCGATTGTCTTGCTGGAACGGAAGGCACGTGACCATCTGGCGGCTTCAATCGCACCCGGAAGCCCGGCTCTGGGCTGGATGCTGCCCTATACGCCGCTGCATCATCTGCTGATGGATGCGGTCAAGGCCCCTCTGGTCATGACATCTGCCAACCTGTCGGGCGAGCCGCAGGTGATCTGCAACGCCGATGCGCGCGCCAAACTGGCGCAGTTCGCAGACGGCTTTGTGATGCATGACCGCGATATCGCCCGCAGACTGGATGATTCCGTCGAGCGTGTAACACCCGGCGGCCCGACGATCCTGCGCCATGCAAGAGGGCGCGCGCCCAACACCTGCCCTTTGCCACCCGGCTTTGACGATGCGCCGCATGTTCTGGCCATGGGTGGGCAGATGAAAGGCGCATTCTGCCTGACCCGCGATGGTGAAGCCTTGCTGTCGCATCATCTGGGCGATCTGGACGACGCGCTGACATGGGACGAATATGAAAAGGCGCTTGGCGATTATGCGGCCCTGTTCGACCACCAGCCGCAACGGGTCGCAGTCGATGCGCATGAGGGCTTTCGCGCCACGCAGGCGGGCCGTGCGATGGGGCTTGAGGTCACGCCAGTCTATCATCATCATGCGCATCTTGCAGCCTGTCTGGGCGAGAATGGCTGGCCGCGTGACGGTGGCAAAGTCGCTGCAATCGTTCTCGACGGGCTTGGACTGGGGCCAGACGGCACGATATGGGGCGGTGAGTTGCTGCTGGGCGATTACGCAAGCTTCGAGCGTGTCGCATGGATACAGCCCGCGCCCCTTGCCGGTGGCGATGCCGCGCAGAGCGAGCCATGGCGCAACGCGCTTGTGCGACTGGATGCGGCGGGTCTGGCACATATGGCGGACAAGCTGTTTCCTGACGCGCCGCGCGCGCTGGTCCGTCATGCCTGTGCGTCAGGGCTGAATGCCCCCCTGTCCAGCTCTGCGGGGCGGCTGTTCGACGCAGTTGCAGCCATCCTGGACGTTTGCCCGGCCCGCCAAAGCCATGAGGCAGAGGCCGCAATGGCATTGGAAGCGCTCGCAATCGCCAGCCCAGGGGCAGAGCCCTATATGTTGCGTGATGCGCCAGAAATCCCGATTGCACCCCTTTTCGCAACAATATGTGAGGATCTGAAGGGCGGCGTCGGAAAGGCGCAGATTGCTGCGAGGTTTCACGCGACTTTGGCAGAGTGCTTTGCCCGTCGCGCGCGCCGCTTGCTGGATGAAGGCCAGGCATCGGCTGTGGTGCTGACAGGCGGCTGTTTTCAGAATGTCGTCTTGCTGGATTATATGTCACAGGCCTTGCGCGGCCTGCGCGTTCTCAGCCACCAAAAACTGCCTGCCAATGACGGCAGCCTCGCTTTCGGGCAAGCGCTTGTTGTCTGTGCAAGTCCGAAAACACCTGAGCGAAGCTAAGAGCGCAACCTTGAAGCTCAGCCTGATCAGGCTTCACGGCGTCCCGCTGCCTGCCGCGAGGTTTGGCACATGATAGTCTTGCAATGTGCCACACAAAACATCAATCGCTGCGGACATTGCCACTGGATCGACACTTTCCATCGGGTGATGGCTGATACCGTCATTGCATCGCGTAAACAACATGCCGACCGGGCACAGGTCAGCCATTGCAGAGGTGTCATGCGTCGCCCCGGACGGCAAGTATGCTACATCGTGGCCCAATGCCGAGATGGCTTGCGCCAGTTGCGCCTGCAACTCTTGCGCACAAGGGGTTGCCGCTTGTGCATATGTCCGCGTGATTGCAAGCTGTAGGTTGCGGCGGGCGGCTATCTCTGATGCGGTCTGGGACAGCTTTTTTCCTGCATCTTCGCGCAGGTCGTCCAAGGGTGCACGCAATTCCAGTGTCAACGCAACCTCACCCGGAACGGCATTCACTGCGCCTGGTCTGACCTGCATCGTGCCCACATTGGCCAATAGTCCGTCCGTTTCTTGCGCCAGGGCCTCCACCGCAAGCACAAGTTCTGCAGCGCCAGCCAATGCATCATGGCGCAATTCCATTGGCAGTGTGCCAGCATGTGCGGCCATGCCGGTCAGTGTGACGCTATGCCGTTCGATTCCGCAAATGGCAGTGACAATGCCGATTGCGTGACCTGCGTTCTCAAGCACAGGCCCCTGTTCGAGATGCGCCTCGATCCAGCCCAGTATTTCCTTTGGTTCACGTTTCAGACCGGGCAGCTTATCAGGGTCGAGGCCGAACTGTTTCATGGCTTGGCGCAGGGAAATGCCGTCACGGTCCCGAAGATCCAGTGCTGCCATGTCAAACGTGCCCGCCAAAGCACGCGGCCCCATTAACGCGGTGGGAAAGCGCACGCCCTCTTCATCCGCGAAGGCCAGAACCTCGACTGAAAAAGGAAGCGCCCGTCCATCCGCCTGTAACTTCTGAAGCGCAAGGACCGGCAACACAACGCCCATGATCCCATCATAGCCACCGCCCTCGCGGACAGAATCCTGATGTGATCCCATCAAGAGGGTTGGCGCATCCTCCGGTCCTTCCAGCCGCCCGATCAACGTGCCCGCAGCATCCAGTGAGACAGTCAGCCCGGCTGATTCCATCAACTCTGTCAGAACATCCAGGGCCGCGCGGTGTTCCTTCGTGAAAGGCAGTCGGGTCACACCCGGCCCAGCTTCAGAGCATAGCGCAAGACGGTCCAGCCAGCTTTGGGCGACGTCACCCGTTGTAATGTCAGTCATGTCCGCGCTCCGGGTCACTGCGTGTTGGCACTGTGGGCAACCATTTTGCATAGTCGCCAGTTTGGCTGCGTCGAAACAGCTCATCCAGCGCGCCGATCGGGTTCTCGGCCCAATCCACCCGCAGACTGAGGGGGGCGGCGTCATTCGATACGACAAGCAAAGCTGCGGATTGCAGCCCTCTTGTATCGCCGCCGGCAGCTTCCGCAGCCGCCAACGCCGCTATCAGGCGTTGCGCAATATTGCCCGCTGCGTGAAGATATGTGTCGCGCAGCGCTTCCAGAACTTGGGGCCCTGCTAATAGATTGCCTGACACCACCAGCCCCGGTGCGATTAGGGCGCCTTTCCAGTCAGTATTCAAGGCGCCCGTATGGCAAGCGGCGCCTCCGGTCCGATCGAGGGCGGCCAGTTGTCGCCAGTCACGCCCACGATCAGCGGAGGTGAGCTGTTCAACAGTTGCTTGAGCGCCGTGCCCATGTCGCATCAGACTAAGTGCGTCCTCACCCCAAAGTGTCGAAGGGGCGGCCCCTTGCGATGCGGACAATCCTGCGCGCGAATCGCCCCGCAGAACCCAGCCACCGACACAAAGAGACCCTGTTGCTGCTGCACCGCCAAACGCGCCGCTGCTCAAATCTTGCGCAAGAATCGAAAAGGTCATGTCTTTGCTTCCTAACTTTTCTCCAATTTATCATGAAAATTTTGACGAATGCAAATTATCATGATAAATAGACGGAAAGAAACTCAACAACAGGGAGTGCCGGATATGGCCTTTTCATCACTGAGCCGTCGCAGTTTCGGGGTTTTGACGGCCGCTTTACTTGCCACTTCTGCAATAGTTGCGCCCGCGACCGCACAAACCCCGCCAGGTGTGCTGGTCGTCGGCCAGATTGCCGAGCCGCAAGCGCTTGACCCCCATGCTGTCACGGCAGTCAATGATTTCCGTATCCTGATGAACATGTATGACGGGCTTGTTCGCTATGCACCCGGCACACTGGAAGTCGAACCCGCATTGGCGGAGTCGTGGGAAATTTCCGAAGATGGCACGGTCTATACTTTCAGCCTGCGCGAAGGTGTCAGCTTCCATGATGGCAGCGCTTTTGACGCCGAAGCAGTGGTCTGGAATTTCGAGCGCATGCTGAATGAAGACCACCCCTATCACGAGACAGGGCCTTTCCCCTTGTCTTTCTTCTTCAGCGCGATCGAAGCTGTCGAAGCGCTGGACGCTACCACTGTACAGTTTACCCTGAACGAACCGTATGCGCCATTTTTGTCGAACCTCGCATATCCGACCGGGCTGATTGTCTCTCCGGCGGCCGTCATGGATCACGGCTCTGATTTCGGGCGCAA
>SKGU01000190.1 GCA_007117255.1 Natronohydrobacter sp.
CGATGAAATTCAGTTCCACCGGGTCCAGAGCCTGATCGCCAAGGGCATTGACGAAGGCGCGCGGCTGGTGGTGGGGGGCTTGGGCAAACCGGAAGGGCTGGAAGCGGGCTGGTATGTGAAGCCCACCCTCTTTGCCGATGTGCGCAACGAGATGACCATTGCGCAGCAGGAAATCTTTGGCCCGGTTCTGGTGATGATCCCTTTCGACACCGAGGAGGAAGCCATCGCCATTGCCAATGACACGCCTTACGGGCTGGATGCCTATCTTGCCACATCCGATGCTGCGCGGGCCGCGCGTGTGGCGCGGCGCTTGCGTGCAGGCAGTATCCATATCAACGGGCGCGCAACCGATTACGGATCGCCCTTCGGCGGGTTCAAGCAATCGGGCAATGGCCGCGAAGGTGGGGTGCATGGGCTGGCGGAATTCTACGAGGTGAAAGTCCGCCCGCCTTTCCAGCTTTGAGCCAGGCAGCCGGGCCTTGCGACCCGGCCCGCCTGTCAGGCCGTCGCGCGCTCAGCTGCGGTCTGCCCATCGAAGCCCTGTTTTGCCAGCACGCGGTATGTGCTGCGCAACGCCCCGCGATCCGCGTAGCAGCCGCGCAAATGCCGCTTGCCGCTTTCGGCCACATAGCCTTCGCGCCCATGCACGACGCGATGATTGTCGAATACCACACAATTGCCCGCCTGCGACCGGAACCGCACAAGGAAGCGGTCTTGCTGCATCAGCCGGATGAATTTCACGAAAGCCGGGTAATAGGTATCCAGCAGCTCCTGCGGCAGATCGAGCGTGTCCTGCAAATGCTGCGAAATCGTCACGCCCGTCACGCGGCCTTGCGGGTCCGTTTCGATGACGCGCTGATGGGCGCGGTAATCGAGATGGTCATGGCGGTAGAAGAACGGAATGTCATGCGAGGCCAGCAGTTCGAAGGCCTCCGGGTCTTCCTTGCGCAGGGCTTCGGCCACGGCGGCCCCGTCCACAAACAGTGACATGCCGCCTTCGACCGTGTTTTCCAGACAATGCAGAAACTGCAGACCGGGTGCAGCTTCTTCGCCGGGCAGGTCAGTGTGCATTTCCAGCGGCCCGGCAGTGAAGGCCAGATTGGTCGGCGCGATCTCGACGCGGACTTCGAAGAAATACCCTTCGGCAGAGGGGGTGATGCTGCCCAGGGTTTCGACCAGCGCGGTCAGGCTGTCCTTGCCCGGCGCCATCCCTGTGACAATGGCGATCCCATCTTCGATCAGCGCGCGGCAGAACTGCGCGCGGCCTGCGGTGCTGTGCAGCACATCGGCTTGCGGGATACGCGCGATCTGTGGCTCAAAATCCGCCATCCACAATCTGCGCGGCAGGTCGGCAGGGTCATGCGGGCGGCCTGTGGCGGCGATCTGATGCAGCAGCGACAGCGGGACCGAGGACAGGACCGCTTCATCCTGCCATGACAGGCGCAAATGATCATCCTCGATCCATGCAGCGGTCGCCCTGGGTGGATCTGGCAGCGCGGAACAGTCGAAAATCCGCTCGCGGGTTTGCGGATCGATGCAGCTAGTGCAGGCATCGCGCAGCCAGAAATAGTTGAAATACTGCGGCGTTTCTGCAAGCGTCAGGGTCAGGCCGCGGTCGGACAGGGCAATGGTGTCAGTCATGGCATATCTTTCTCAGCTGGCGTAGTCAGGGTCGTCACGATCAAGGATGCAGCGGATCTGGGTCAGATGCGCTTCGGCCTGGCCGGGATAGTCATCAAGCTCGCGCGCAGTCTTTTCGGCGATTGCGTCAGGCAGCACGCGCAAGGGCTGGCCGGTTTGCAGCGCGCGGATATAGGTCTCGGCGGCGCGTTCGAAATAATAGAGCCGGTTGAACGTGTCGGCCACGTCGTGCCCGATGACCAGAACGCCGTGATTGCCCATGATCATGACCTTTTTCGCAGGGTCACTCAGCATGGCGGCACAGCGCATCCCCTCTTCCTCGAAGGCCAGCCCGCCGAAATTTTCGTCGATCACGCATCGGTTGAAAAACGTGGCGGTGTTCTGGTCGATCGGCGGCAAGCGGCTGTCGGCAAGCGACGCCAGCACAGTCGAAAAGATCGAATGGGTGTGCATCACACAGCGCGCATGCGGGCAGAGCCGGTGGATGGAGCCATGCAACCCCCAGGCGGTCGGGTCGGGCGCGTCGGGCTGGTCCAGTGTGGCGGGGTCATTGGCGTCGATCACCAGCAGGTCAGAGGCGCGGATCAGGCTGAAATGCACCTGATTGGGGTTCATCAGAAACTTGGTGCCATCTGCATTCACTGACAGGCTGAAATGATTGGCCACGGCCTCATGCATGCCCAGCCTGGCCGCCCAGCGAAAGGTGGCGGCAAGGTCACAGCGTTCTTGCCAATGGTCGATATTCGGGCGCATGTTCATCTGGGCTACTCCGCTGCCAGAGGCGCGGCGCGGCCCGTGGGAATGACCTCATAGCCCGGTTCCTCGGGCTCGTCGTCCGTCAGAAGCGCCGGGAAACCGGGGGCGAGGATGCTCAGCCCGGTCGCCTCTTCCAGCCGTTTGATGATATTGGGCGACAACTCGCGCGCGCCGAAGCGGGCGATCCCGTCATCGAAGATCGACACCATCAGCGGGCTGACTTCCAACGGCACGCCCGCGTCATCGGCAATCTTCTGGAACAGACCAATGTCCTTTTTCACCAGATCCATCGTGAAAGAAATATCGCGCGATCCGTTCAGGATGATCTGGCTCTCGGTTTCATGCACGAAAGAGGTGCCGGAGGATATCTTGATCGCCTCATAGGTGGTGTTCATGTCCATCCCGGCGGCTTTCATCGTCACCAGCGCTTCGCAGATGCTGAGCAGATTGGCCGTGGCCAGATAATTGGTCATGACTTTCAGCACCGAGGCCGTGCCGATCTCGCCTGTGTGCAGAACCCGGCGACCCAAGGTGGTCAAGAGCGGCAACACAAGCTCGAATGTCGCCCGGTCGCAGCCTGCGAAAATCGAGATATTCCCGGTTTCGGCCCGATGGCACCCGCCAGAGACCGGGCATTCCACCACTGCCCCGCCTGCCGCCTGCACCTGTGCTGCCAGCGTCTGCATGACGCCTGCATCGGTGGTGGACATTTCCATCCATGTCTTGCCGGGGGTCACTTCGGGCAGCATCTCGGTAACGGTTGCCGCGCAGATCGCAGGCGATGGCAGGCAGGTGATCACGACATCACAGATGCGCATCAGGGCGCCTGCGCTCTCGGCGCTGCCTGCGCCTTTTGCGACGAATTCCGCGACACTGGAAGGATCCAGATCAAAGACCGTCAGATCATGCCCGTTGCGCAGCAGGCTGCCTGCGAGCTTCGATCCCACATTGCCCAATCCGATAAAGCCCGTTTTCATCGTCCGTCCTTTCGCCCTGGTTTCCCAAAGGTTGCAAAAGATCAGGTCGAAAGTGAAACGACGGATGCTGCTATTGAGGGGTCGTTTTCGTTGAAGCGGCCGGGCGTTTCGGTCACAGCCGGGCGAGTGCGCTTTGCACCATCGAGCGCCAGACCCAGATCTCGAATCTGTCGCTGGCGCGGCGCAGCACCAGCACGGGCAGATGATCCAGCACGCTGCGGGCGGAAGCAGGCGACGCCATCTTGCGCAGATCGAAAGGCAGACGCCGCGCGAGCAGGGCCTCGGCCCCTGTGCCCTGCAGCGCGAAACCGCACCAGCCATCGGACTGGTCGCTGAGCGCGCCATGCGCGTCCAGACCGTCGGGCAGATCATCGCCAAAGGCAAAGGCCAGTTCACGGCCTGCCCAGACGAGATCAATGCCTTGAAGCGTCACCACCTCGCCCGGTGCGGGAAAGCCGCCCAGATGGGCGCACAGCGCGTCCATCTGACCGGGATAGGGCGCGATTGATGTGATCCGAACAGGTGCCAATGCGCGCAGGGTGCAGCCGCGCAGAGCCGGCAGACGCAGTTGTCCGACTGCAGAGGTTTCCTTGAGCTTAATCACGCATCCGCCCTCCCTCGGGGTCAAAAAAGACCGGGTTGCAGATTTCGACATCGACGCGGATGCCGCGCAGCCCGTCATCGAGGCGCAGGGTTTCGCCATGGCGCGCGCGTCCGTTTTCCACCAGCGCCAGCCCCAGCCAGCTTTCCAGCCTGGGCGAATAGCAGACTGATTTCACATGACCTTGCCCATAAGCCGCCTTGGCCGGTTTGTGGCATGGGTAGAGATGCGCGCCGGCGCTGATTTCGGATTGCGGGTCAACCGGGCGCAGCCCGACCAGTTGCAGCCGCGCAGGGCCGATCAGTCCGGGGCGTTGGCTGGCGGCGCGGCCGATACAGTCCTTTTTGGCCGAGATCATGCCCTGCAAGCCCAGATCAAACGCCGTCACGCGCCCGTCAATCTCGGCATGGGTCACGAAACCCTTTTCAATGCGCAGGACATTGA
>SKGU01000314.1 GCA_007117255.1 Natronohydrobacter sp.
CCGACCGGAAATGCGGGCGAAATACGGATGGCACTTTTGCGGCTGGCAACCCCGGCAAGCCCAAGGGCACCCGCCACAAGGCGACACAAGCCGCGCTGGCCCTGCTGGATGGTGAGGCCGAAGCCCTGACCCGGCAAGCCGTGACAATGGCGATGGGCGGCGATAGTGCAGCGCTGCGCTTGTGTCTCGAACGAATAGCCCCGCCAAGGCGTGACGCACCCGTGACCTTTGACCTGCCCCCCATGCAATCGGCAGCGGATGCAGCCAAGGCGGCGGGCGCGGTGCTGGATGCGGTGGCACTTGGCGACCTGACCCCGCAAGAGGGCGCGCTTATTATGGCGCTGGTGGAAACCTACCGACGCACGCTCGAAACAACCGAACTGGAAGCCCGCGTGGCGGCGCTGGAAGGGGGCGCGGCGTGACACTACGCAAGCGGCTGGACAAATTGGACGCGGCACGGGGCAAGCCAAGCGGCTGGCCTATCGCGGTTGTGCGCACAATCTTGCAGCCCAGCGCGACGGGGCCGGAACTGGTGGCGCTGATGCTGCGCCCGTTTCACGGCCATGCGTTACGGATCGACCGCGACTCCGGCGAAGTCGAAACCGCCTTTCGCGCGCGATTTCAAAAGGCGTGCATGCTATGACCCTGCGCAAACGCATTGACCGGCTGGACCGGGGCAAAGCCCCAAGCCATGAAGCCCCCATGCGAATTGTGCTTTACGGCATCTGCCCCGAAGCCCGCGAAGCCGTAACGGCGGCAATCATGGGCGGCGGAAGCCTGACCCGCGAAGATGGCGAAACGGTGGAAGCCTTCACGGCTCGGGCCGAAGCTGGCGCGACTGGCGCGGTTTTTTTGCCTGACAATGGCCGCGACGCACTGGCAACGGGCAAAGCCCCGCTGTAGTGCACTCGCGCAAAAAGCGGTGCACGAAAAACACGCCCCTGACTGACCCGCCCGAAGCTTTAAGCAACGCTTAAAGGGTGTATAATTAGGGGGATACGCGCAACCTGCCCATTTAATTAGGCCATACATATCAAGCACTTAGGCTGAAAACATGGTGCCCAGGAGAGGACTCGAACCTCCACGACCTTGCGATCACTAGCACCTGAAGCTAGCGCGTCTACCAGTTCCGCCACCTGGGCAGGTTGCGTGCAGGCTCTCTATGGCGCTGCGAAGGTAGTGTCAACGGGGCATTGAGCGAAAAATCCTCTTAAACGCAAAATCCTGTTCCTCCTTGTGGATCATGTCGCTGGGCGGTATTTGTTTTCCAATCTGAGAATGGGGTATGCAGATGTCGCAGCTAGTTACCATCATTGGCGGTTCAGGGTTCGTCGGCAGATATATCGCGCGCCGCATGGCACAGGCGGGCTGGCGCGTCCGTGTTGCTGTTCGCCGTCCGAATGAAGCATTGCATGTCAAACCCTACGGTGTGGTCGGGCAGGTCGAGCCGGTGTTTTGCAACATCCGCGACGACGCATCTGTTCGCGCGGTGATCGCAGGCGCAGATGCGGTGGTGAATTGCGTAGGCATTCTGTTCGAAGCAGGCAAGAACACGTTTGACGATGTTCAGGCCGATGGCGCCGGGCGCGTGGCACGTCTGGCAACGGAAGCAGGTGTGAAAACGCTTGTGCAAATTTCGGCGATCGGGGCGGATGCCAAATCAGACAGCCTGTATCAGCGCAGCAAAGCCAAAGGTGAAGCTCTGGTACAAGAGCACTTCCCGAATGCGGTGATTCTGCGTCCTTCGATCATCTTCGGTCACGAAGATCAGTTTTTTAATCGCTTTGCGGCCATGACGCGATTCTCGCCCTTCCTGCCGGTTGTTGGCGGGCAGACCCGTTTTCAGCCAGTCTATGTTGAAGATGTTGCGGCCGCAGCGGCAAAGGCTATCATCGATGGTGTCAAACCCGGCATTTACGAATTGGGTGGGCCTGATGTCGAGACATTCAACGCCTTGATGAAGCGCATGCTCGCGGAAATCCGGCGCAATCGCATCTTGCTGAATATCCCATTCTTCGCTGCCAATATCATGGCTGGCGCATTGGGCGCAGTGCAAGCCGTGACATTGGGCCTGTTCACGAACTCCCTGCTGACCCGTGACCAGGTGCGCAATCTGAGCCGTGACAATGTCGTCAGTGACAATGCGAAAGGCTTCGCCGATCTGGGTATTGCGCCAACCCCAATGGAAGCGGTCCTGCCTGCCTATCTCTGGGTGCACCGATCTGGTGGGCAGTATAAGGCGATCCACGAATCTGCCGATCGTCTGCGCAAAGGATGATCATTGCGGAGGGCGCGCCGGCGCCATCCGCAATCCGCCTCAGCGTGGCAGCAACACCGTATCGACCACATGAATGACACCGTTCGACTGGCGCACATCTGCAATGGTCACGCGCCCGGCATTGCCTGACTGATCATATATCCACAAGGATCCGCCGCGGACCTGCGCACTGAGCGGTGCACCTGACAGGGTTTCAAGATGGAAGAACCCGTCGCGGCTGGCCCGCGCACGGCGCATCAGTTCGGCACCTGTCAGATTGCCCGCGACCACATGCGATGTCAGGACACGCTGAAGCATTGCCTTGTTTTCGGGCTGCAGCAAAGTGTCAACCGTGCCAGCGGGCAAGGCGTCGAACGCGGCATTGACGGGCGCAAAGACTGTCATCGGCCCTTCGCCTTGCAGCGCGTCGACCAATTCAGCAGCCTGAACTGCCGCAACAAGCGTTGTGTGATCTGCTGAATTGACGGCGTTCTCAACGATGTTGCGTTCTGCGAACATGGGCGCACCGCCAACCTCAGGGTTCTCGGTCATGGCCGCATGGGCCAGAGTGCCTGCGAGGATGACAGACGCAAATATAAGATAGGATTTCATTTCTTCTCTCCCGGTTGAACTGACGAAACAGGCGGAATGCCTTGCTTCACATCCGGGGAACGGGTGCGCGGAACCAAGAGTTTCAGACCAACACTGCGCCTTCACGCATCCGTGAGCGGTGCGGCAGCCAGGACCGGGCCGGTGGGTGTGGGTTCGGGCGATCCACCAGCGGGTTCAAGGCTCACGGCAAGCGTTTGGCCTGGCTCCAGCGCTGCAGTCAGGCGCGTCTGAGCGCCAGTCAGAACGCCCAGCGAGCGCGGCACGCCAGTCTCGTCAATGACCCACAGTTCATAATCCTGCCCCTCGTCCGGCTCTGGGCCTGTGGCGACGACAGATAATGCTGCCGCGCTGCGGTCATAGCTGATCTGGAACGTGAGCGTTTGCGCTTCATCCACGAGGTCTGCCTGCAAGGCAGGTTCACGCGAAAACTGCGGCGCGAACAATGCAACGGCCACAAAGACGCTCGCGGCCAGCGCCAGGCCAGCGGCGATGCCCCAACCAAACCCGAAACGCCGTGCAGGTCTTGCCGGGAAAATTCTGGCTTCGATAGCCGCAAGCAGATCAGGGGCCGGCAATTCGACGAATTCGGCATTCAGTGGGGCAAGGCGATGCTCCCAATCCTGAACACGCGCGGCAAAAGCTTGATCCACAAGCGCGCGATCGCGCGCAGCTAGCCAGTCGGGACCATCAAGCAGGCCCAGCACATACTCTGCAGCAAGCAGGTCGTCGCTGTCCGGGCCACTCAAAACATGTGTATCTTGATCGCTCATCTGTCCAGACACTCCCGAAGACTGATCAGCGCTCGGCGCAGCCATGTCCGCATCGTGTTCAGCGGCACGTCATATCGTGCGGCCAAATCCTGATAGCTCAGCCCCATCAGATAGGCCCCTTTCACGGCCGCAGCCCGGTCTTCAGGTAGCTCGCCAAAACAGCGGACCACATGTTCCATCTCGGCGCGCAGGATGGATTGCGCTTCTGGCCCCGGCCCGGTGGCCGCAAGATCGTGGACATCCTCTACCGGCACCTGCTGCGATACCTGTCGGACACGATTGCTGCGCAGTCGGTCCAGCGCAAGGTTGCGTGCCACGGCGCAAATCCAGTTCAACCCGTTGCCTTTCTCTGGATCGAAGGCTGCCGCCCGGTCCCATACCCGAATGAAAACCTCTTGCAGGGCGTCTTCCGCTTCGGCCTTGTTGCCTAGCATACGCATCAGCAAGCCCATGAGTTTCGGGGCTGCGTGCTGATACAGCACGTTAAGCGCCGCACGGTCCTTTTGGGTGATCCGCAGAAGTGAACGGGTGATTTCATCCTGCATGGGCCACAGCTTTCTGTTCATGCGTCAAGGACATGATGCGGCGATCAGCCTGACCTGTTTGGTGCGGTCTCACAGCCCTTCGTCCTTTACAAAGCTCTGACGAAGTGATCGCAGCACCGGAATGGTCTGGCGCACACGCGCTTCGCCAAGACTGCGAACAGCATCATCGATCAGCGGTGTAATGGCCGCAAGCGCGGCATCCCGTGCCGCGCGCCCGGCGGGACTGATCGCTACCATTTTGCGCCGCGCATCGTCCCAATCGGGGCGGATATGCACATATCCGGCCCATTCCAGCTTGTTGAGCGTATTGGTCATGGCCCCACGGGTAACGTGAAAGGCGCGCGCCAGATCAGCGGGGCTTAGTTCAACCTGTTGCCGCGCCAGCAGATTGAGAACACCAAAATGCGACAGCTCCATGCCTTTTGGCAAAACCTTTGAAAGCCGATTCCGGGCCAATTGATCGGCCATCAGCAATTCGCTGAACAGGGCATTGGCAAGGTCGCTGCGCGGACTGGTCATTTTTCCGGCTCATGATCGTCAGGACAAGCCGCTTCGACATCGCGATCATGAAACAGCGAGGGAACGCGATCACGGGCTTCAACGACGCGGGCCAGATCAATCTGAACAATCCCAACGCCTGGTTCGGTTCCCATATCCAGCAATATCTCGCCCCAGGGCGACACCGCCAGAGAATGGCCATAGGTGGTGCGCGCACGCCCTTCGCTCGCGACATGACGACCTGTCTGTGCGGGCGCGAGCACAAAGCAACCTGTCTCGATGGCGCGGGCACGAAGCAGGGTTTGCCAATGCGCGATCCCTGTGACTGGGCTGAAGGCGGCTGGGACGCTCAAAACCTCGGCGCCAGCTTTCGCAAGGGCACGGTAAAGATACGGGAAACGCAGGTCATAACAAATGCTCAGCCCGAAAGCTGCAAGCGGGGTCTGGGCGACGACTGTGCGCTTGCCGGGACGAAAACCCGCTGATTCGCGGTAGGTTTCTGTCTCGGAAACCTGAACGTCAAACATATGTATCTTGTCGTATTTCGCCCGAATGTCGCCTTTGGGGTCGATCAGGAAAGAGCGGTTGGCAAAACGTCCATCCGGATCGTTCGTCTTGACCGCAAGTGATCCGATCAGGACCCATATCCCCAGATCCCGCGCCGTGTCGCGCAAGCCTGCCAGCGTCTCGTCCTCGGCTTCCTTGCGTAAGATACGGTCCTGATGCGCCTTACTGGACGAGACACAATTGGTGACTTCGGGGGTCAAGGCGATTGCTGCCCCCTGCCCTGCAGCCGCGCGCAGATACTCTTGCGTCATGCGCAAGTTGGCGACGGGATCATCGCCCGATGTCAACTGGATCAGGGCCGCTTTGAATGACACGGCGATCAGCCTTTCAATAGCGGATCAAGTTTGCCCGCGCGATCCATTGCGTGCAACTCATCACAGCCGCCTACATGCAGATCACCAATGAAAATCTGCGGCACTGTGCGCGCGCCATTAGCCCGGCTAAGCATCTCCGAGCGACGCTCTGGCGCGCGCGACAGATCGATTTCAGTGAAGCTGGCCCCTTTCGCGGTCAGCAAGCGTTTGGCGGCATGACAGAAACCGCAGAGCGGCGATGTATATATTTCAATCGGTTGCATTGCGGCACCTTGGCTAAACTTGCTTGCCCGGCGCACTATAGTCGATCAATCTGTCCTTGCAACGCGCGCAAGCGCAATAACTCGCACAGATGCCGCACCATTCGCCAGACAGGTTTCTGTTGCAGAAGAGAATGTCGCGCCTGCTGTCATGACATCATCAACCAACAGGATATGCCGCCGCTTTAGCCGATGCAGGTTTCTGGGATGTGGTTCGAAAGCATCGGCAACATTCGCAAACCGCCCCATGCGCCCGCGTCCATCCTGTGTGCCAGTATAACGGTTGCGGATCAAAAGGTCCGGACAATGTTCCAGTCGCAATTCACCTGCCATTGCCGCGCTGAGCACCGCCGCCTGATTGTAGCGCCGCTTGACGAAGCGCAACCAATGCAGCGGAACTGGCGCGATCAGCATATCAGGCTGCACAAGCGGCGCAGCATGTCGGGCCAGCCAACGCCCTGCCGGTCGTGCGAAATCAAGCCTGTCGTGATATTTCAGGCCCAACAGAAGCTGGCGGGCCTTGTCGCCATACAGCATTACGGCGCGGCCCTGATCCCAAGGTCGCGCAAGGCTCAGGCATTCGTCGCACTGAACTGGCACACCATCATCAACCCCTGGCAGAGGCAGGCCACAACTGTCACAACACAAGCCAAAGATGAACGGCACTTTTGGCCAGCATTGCGGGCAAAGAGCACCGTCTTGCGCGACAAGGGCGTTGCAGGTCATACATTGCGGCGGATAGACGGCCCGCAAAAGCGCGCGCGCACCTGAGCGCCCTTGGCCAATCAGACCGTGCAACAGGTTTTGCATTTCGTCCCCGACCCTTCTAGATAAAAACTGACATGACACAGACACCACCAGACCTGACCGACCGCACAGCATTGAGCCGCAATCGCGCCCGCGCGGGCGGCGACCTGTTCTTGCACCAGCTTGCCCGCGAGGAACTTCAGTTAAGACTGAGCGAAGTTAACAGAACCTTTACGTCACCGGCACTGATTTGCGGGTTGCCAGATTTCTGGAAGGGTTTTCTACCCGAAGCACGGGTTATCCTGGACGACACTGTTCTTGATCTGGCTCCAGGTGCGCATGATCTTGTGATTCATGCAATGGCACTGCATTGGGCCGCTGACCCTGTCGGGCAACTGGTGCAGGCGCGGCGGGCGCTGAAACCTGATGGACTGTTCCTCGCCGTCATGCCCGGCGGGCAAACACTCGCGGAACTGCGCGCTGTCTTGGCACAAGCCGAGATCGAACTGGCCGGGGGTCTGAGCTCGCGTGTGCTGCCTATGGGCGAAATCCGCGACATGGGGGCACTGCTGCAGCGCGCGGGCTATGCGCTGCCCGTAGCGGATGTGACCAGTCACAAGGTCGCTTACCGCAAACTTGACAGCTTGTTCGGCGATCTGCGCGCCATGGGTGAGCGTAATGCCCTTGCGGCACGACGTCGCAGTTTTGCGCCGCGCAATCTGTTCGCACGCGCCGCAGAATTGTATGCCGCGCATTACCCCGATGCGAATGGCCACCTGCGCGCAACCTTTGATCTGGTCTATCTGACTGGCTGGGCGCCCGCTGACAGCCAGCCGCGCCCTTTACGCCCCGGCAGTGCCAAATCGCGGCTAGCGGACGCCTTGGGAACGAAAGAAAGCCCATTGCCCGATCACATCAAAATGCCCGACACAGATTGATTCCCTGACAAAAGCCGTTACATCAGGCGCACATCCACTTCAGCGCCGAGGATATATTGGTATGAAGGACACAGCCATGCTCGAGGCACAGCCAACATCTCACCCGGCAAAATGCCCGGCCCATATGGATAAGCCTGGCGAAGGGCGTCTCGAACATGCCGCGCCGGATCACCCACCCGTGCCGCAGGCAAAAATCGGTGTGCTTCTGGCAAATCTGGGGACGCCAGACAATTATGATTATTGGTCAATGCGCCGGTATCTGAACGAATTCCTGTCCGACAAGCGCGTTGTCGATTACTCGGCCTGGATTTGGCAGCCTCTTTTGCAACTTGTGATCCTGACCAAACGCCCGTTCACGTCCGGGGCAAACTACAAGTCGATCTGGAATCACGAGAAGGGCGAAAGTCCGCTTTTGACCATCACCAAGGATCAGACCTCCAGCATTGCAGAGGATGTTGCCGCGCGCTTCGGTGATGGTGTGATGGTAGATTTCTGCATGCGCTACGGTAATCCGTCAACCAAATCCAAGGTTGCAGAGATGGTCGCTGCAGGATGTGAAAAGATCCTGTTTTTCCCACTCTATCCACATTATGCCGGGGCAACATCTGCCACGGCCTGCGACCAGTTCTTTCGCGCCCTGATGGAACAGAAATGGCAGCCAGCCGCCCGCACGGTGGCGCCCTATTTTGATCATCCAGCCTATGTGAAGGCACTTGCCGCCTCTGTGCGTCAGACTTACGATGCGATGGATGAAAAGCCGGAAGTGCTTGTCGCATCTTATCACGGCATGCCGAAACGCTATCTTCTTGAGGGTGATCCCTATCACTGTCAGTGTCAGAAAACGACACGCCTGTTGCGCGAGGAACTCGGCTGGAGTGACGAGCAAGTTCAGACGACGTTCCAATCTGTCTTCGGGCGAGAAGAGTGGCTGCGCCCATACACGGTGGATCATGTAGCGGATCTTGCGCGGCAGGGCGTGAAACGTCTGGCCGTCGTCGCGCCAGCGTTTTCGGCCGACTGCATCGAAACGTTGGAAGAGATCAATGAAGAAATCCGTGAAAGCTTCGAGGAAGCGGGGGGTGAACAATTCACCTATATTCCCTGCCTGAACGACGATGCACGTCACATCGAGGCCCTGACCGCTGCGATCGAAGCGAACCTGCAGGGCTGGACGACGCCCCGGTAAACATGCGCGGCCTATGCGCTAAAAGTTTCACATTGAGACAAGAAAAAAGGTGACAGGAAATCCTGTCACCTTTTCAGATTTAGCATCTGCGTCGTGCGAATTACTTCGCGGCAACTGCAGCAGCAACAATCAACAGCAGCATGATCGGAACGATGATACCGCCCGAAGAAGCTCTGGTTTCTTCGACAACAACTGCGGGCTCGATGACCGGCTCCGAGTATTTGCCCATTTTGCTGTGACCGCCAGCGAAAGCCGAAGTTGCAGCGAACGACAGTGCAGCAGCGAGTGCGATTTTCTTCATAGTAACCTCCAGAACGCGCCGGCCCTTTTCATGATAGGTCCGGCTCCCAAGACGAAATGTCGTGATTTGTCTGAACCATGTTCCCGAAAGAGTTGCAATCTCTACTTCGCTCCACCGAAAGCACTTTCCGGCAACGTCGTCAATTTCGCAACACTTTTGAGGCGTATCGGGGTGTCAGCCCGGCCCTGAACAGGGTTTGGGCAGTGCAAATCTGGACCAACAATAAGTGCAGGAATGCAACTGAAGTTGCGGCACTATCGGTGTTCACGGTGAGTTGTGTTTGAATATCCTTGCCGAACTCGCTAATCAGCGCGAGATCGAATAAGGAATATCGTATGTTTCGTCCTCTTGCGCTGCTCATGGCCTCGATTCTGGCACTTTCGGCTTGTGAAGCGCCTGCCCCCGCACAGGTACCGCTTGGATCTGACGGCAGGCCGTTGCCTGTCGTTGTGAGAATCAACCCTGCGGATGCGCCGCGCGTGCGTCAGCGGATGCAAGACGGGCTGAACACGATGCGGGCTCAGAATGGATTGGGTCCGTTGCAAGCCAACGCGGAACTGGCGAGTGCTGCAGCAACCCATGCGCAGGATATTTCTTTCCAGAGCCGTCCCTGGCATTGGGGATCAGACGGATCCAGCCCGATGCAACGCGCACAGCGTGCAGGCTATCGCGGCGCCTTTGTTGGTGAACTGATCTCGGAAACATTCGAGACCGAGGTAGAGACCGTGAATTCATGGATGACCGAGCCGGAAACCCGCCAGGTGATTCTCGACCGCCGCGCGAATGAACTCGGCGTTGGCTGGCATCAGGATCCGAACGGCAAGCTTTGGTGGACTGTCGTATTGGGCGAAGGCAGCGGCCCCATGATGATGGCTGAACGCTGATCGCCGCATTTCACGCTTTGGAAAAACCATACGAGAGCTTCGTCCCCTCAGGGCGCGCTCTCGCTATGTTTTCAACCTCGATGCGCACCGTCTGACAAGGACTTCACATAGGACAGCACCTCATCCAGTGGCTTGCCGTCCGCCACCTGTTTGACAATGGCCGACCCAACCACGCACCCATCTGCCACACTGGCGATGGCCTGCGCTGTGTCTGGAGTAGAGATTCCGAAACCCACGATGACTGGCAAATCGGTTTGTGCCTTGATCCGCGCCACTTCCGGCCCGACATCCTGCGCCTGCGCCGCTGCCGCACCTGTTATCCCGGTGATCGAGACGTAATATACAAAGCCTGAAGTGTTCTCCAAAACCTTGGGCAAGCGTTTCGCATCGGTGGTCGGCGTGGCAAGGCGAATGAAATTCAGCCCCGCCGCCTGCGCAGGAATGCACAATTCGCTGTCTTCTTCTGGCGGCAGATCGACAACGATCAGCCCATCAACACCCGCCGTTTTCGCGTCCACCAGAAACCGCTCCACGCCGCGCGAATAGATGGGGTTGTAATAGCCCATCAGAACGATCGGCGTTGTGCTGTCGCCTTCGCGGAAGCGGCGCACGATCTCCAGTGTCTTCTCCAGCGTTTGGCCGCCTTCAAGCGCGCGCTGACCAGCAAGCTGGATCGTCGGGCCATCAGCCATTGGGTCAGTGAAGGGAACGCCAAGCTCGATGATATCGACCCCTGCGCCCGGCAAGCCTTGCATCACCGCGAGCGAGGTTTCCAGATCAGGATCGCCGCCCATGATATAGGCCACAAATGCCTTGCGGCCCTCGGCTTTCAATTTTGCGAATGTCTGATCGATTCTGGTCATTATACCCCACCCCTGTTCTACTTTCCGGGTTTGAGCGAAATCACAGGCAGAATCAACTGCTCTTGGCAATAATACAGGGCTGTCTGCGCCCTTGTCTTGCGCGCCCCCAACCCCTACAAGCGCGGCGCTGGACTTGCGCAAGGGAAATGGGTCATGGGCTTCAAGATGGGGATTGTCGGACTGCCGAATGTAGGCAAATCGACGTTGTTCAACGCATTGACCAAGACCGCCGCCGCACAGGCCGCGAATTTTCCATTCTGCACCATTGAACCGAATGTCGGCGATGTGGCTGTGCCCGACGCACGGCTGCAAACTTTGGCGGATATCGCCAAATCACGTGAGGTGATTCCCACCCGCATGACCTTCGTTGATATCGCGGGGCTGGTTAGAGGTGCGTCCAAAGGCGAGGGTTTGGGCAATCAGTTTCTGGCCAATATCCGCGAAGTCGACGCGATTGCCCATGTCCTGCGCTGTTTTGAAGATGATGATGTAACGCATGTGGAAGGCAAGATCGACCCTGTTGCCGATGCCGAAACCATTGAAACCGAACTGATGATCGCGGATATGGATTCGATCGAGAAGCGACTGGCCAATCTGTCGCGCAAGATCCGCGGTGGCGAGAAAGACGCCGTGGATCAGGACAGATTGCTGCGTCGCGCACTTGAAGCACTGGAGGCAGGAAAGCCCGCGCGCACTGTCGAAGTGGCCGAGGAAGACCGCAAGCAGTGGCGCATGTTGCAACTTCTGACCTCGAAACCAGTGCTCTATGTCTGCAATGTCGAGGAATCCTCTGCCGGGTCAGGCAATGCCCTGTCGCAGCGTGTGGCCGAAATGGCCGCAGCGCAAGGGGCCGCGCAAGTGGTGATTTCGGCGCAGATCGAAGAAGAGATCAGCCAGCTTGACGCCGAGGAAGCCGAAATGTTCCTGTCTGAAATGGGGCTTGAGGAACCTGGCCTGGACCGATTGATCCGCGCAGGCTATCAGCTTCTGGGGTTGCACACCTATTTCACGGTCGGCCCTAAGGAGACGCGTGCCTGGACAATCCCGGTTGGCACGTTGGCCCCGCAGGCGGCGGGTGTCATTCATGGCGATTTCGAGCGTGGCTTCATCCGGGCCGAGACTGTGGCTTACGATGATTATATAACCCATAAGGGCGAGGCAGGCGCCAAAGAGGCAGGCAAATTCCGCGTCGAAGGCAAAAGCTATGAGGTCAAAGACGGCGACGTTCTACATTTCCTGTTTAATGCCTGACAGGGCTGTTTGACAGCGCGCCGCCGCGCAGTGCTTAATGACACTCAGGTTTATTCGGGGTGGGATTGGCCATATGACTCAGCCGCGAAAGACACTTATATGGCTGTTTTCTGTGCTGAGTTGTCTATGCTTGGCAGGGACAGCGTGGCTGGCTCATCAGAAGGCACTTGAGAAGAGCTTTCAAGAGCTGAACGATCGCGGGCAGAACACACTAAGTCTGGCCGAATCGACGATTCGTGGGCAGTTGGCGCGATTTGAGCGCTTGCCGGAATTGCTGGCGGACAATCGCGCGGTGCGCTCGCTTCTGCTGGCACCGCGAGATGCAGACCTGATCATGTCGGCCAATATCTATCTGCGCGATGCAGCGACTCTTCTAGGCGCATCAGACATTTACGTCATGTATCGAGATGGCGTTACCCTAGCTGCGTCCAATTTCGATCAACCGCATAGCTTTGTCGGGGGAAATTTCGCCTTCCGGCCCTATTTCTTCGATGCGCTGGATCATGGTGAGGGCCGTTTCTACGCACTGGGCACCACGTCAAACAAGCGCGGTTATTACTTTGGCGCCGGCATTGATGTGGCTGGTCAACGGCTGGGCGTCATGGTTCTGAAAATTGATGTTGATGAGTTGGAGCAGGCCTGGGCCTCGGATGATTTGCGCATCATTGTGACCGACCCTGAAGATATCGTGTTCTTGTCGAACCGGCCTGACTGGCTTTTCCATGCTTTCGGGACACTGACTCCGGATCGACTGGCGCGCACACAAGAAACCCGCAGGTATTCGAATGCCGAACTCGGCGAGATTGACTTTCAGGCGCGGACTGACCGGGGCGGTTTCCGTTTGCTTTCGGGTCATGGTCAGGATGATGTGGCGGCAGAATATCTGGTCGTCAAAAGCAACATGGCGCAGGCAGACTGGACCGTTCAGGTCTTGCTCCCCACACGCGCTGCGCGGGTTCAGGCGGCGGCCAGTGTCGTCATTGGCCTTCTGGCCGCAGGACTTCTGGCGCTTGTCGCGTTTATCATTTGGCAAAGACGACGGCAGTTGGCGCAGCGTCTCGAGCTGGAGCAGGCGGCAAAGGACGATCTGGAACGCCGCGTCGTTGAGCGCACGTCGCAACTGCGCGACGCCAATGAAGCGCTTAAAGACGAAGTGACCGAACGTCGCGCAACCGAAGCGCAGTTGCGCAAGACACAGAGTGAACTGGTGCAGGCAGGAAAGCTGGCAGCACTTGGGCAAATGTCAGCAGCGCTCAGTCATGAATTCAACCAACCGCTCGGCGCAGCCCGCAATTACGCTGAAAATGCACAACTTTTTCTGGAGCAAGGCCGCCGTGAGGAAGCGCAGGGCAATGTCGAGCGGATCCTTGGCATGATCGACCGCATGACGCGCATCAGCCGACATTTGCGCAATTTCGCGCGCAAGCCGAACCAGCAACTCGGCGTGGTTGCACTGGCCGATTCCGTATCCGAGGCGCGCGAACTTCTGGGTTGGCGGTTGCGCAAATCGGGCGTGACGTTGAGCGTTGACCTTGACCCCGTCGATCTAAAAGTTGTTGCAGGGCCCGTCAGGCTGCAACAAGTTCTGGTCAACCTGATCAGCAATGGTGTCGATGCTGTCGAAACGGGCGCATGCAAGCGCCTTGAGCTGACTGCCCGCAAGCATGATGGCCATGTGCGCGTAACGGTGCGCGACCACGGCGCGGGCGTGCCGGAGGGATTGCAGGCACGCATCTTTGACCCGTTTTTTTCGACCAAGGAGGTCGGCAAGGGATTGGGTCTGGGATTGTCGATATCTTACAATATCATCCGCGATTTCGACGGAAACCTGACGATGCGCAATCATCCTGATGGTGGGGCAGAGTTCATTCTTGACCTGAATGCCGCGCCAGTACACACGGCCGAGGCAGCAGAATGACCGCATCCAGAGTGCTGCTAGTCGATGACGACGCAGACCTGCGCGCCTCGACCGCACAGGCGCTGGACCTTGCAGGGTTGCGCGTCGATGGTTTCGCCAGCGCCCAGCCCGCATTGGAACGGATCACCGGCGGTTTCAGCGGCGTTGTGATCACGGATATTCGTATGCCGGACATGGATGGGATGACACTGATGATGCGCATCCACGAAATTGACGCGGATATTCCTGTCATCTTGATCACCGGGCATGGCGATGTGCCATTGGCGGTGCGGGCAATGCGCGAAGGGGCGCATGACTTCATCGAGAAGCCGTTTTCCGGGGCGCAACTGGCCGCGATTGCAGGGCGCGCGCTGGACTATCGCCAGCTTGTTCTGGACAACCGCCGCTTACGTGCCGTTGCTGGTCAGGCAGACGATATCGAAGCGCGGCTGGTGGGGCGCTCGAATGCGATGATCCTTCTGCGGCGACAGTTGCGGACGATCGGCCCGTCTGATGCTGATGTTCTAATCATTGGCGAGACCGGCACTGGCAAGGAAGTCGTCGCGCGCGCCCTGCATGACCTTTCCGCGCGCGCCGCCATGCCCTTTGTGGCAATCACATGCAGCGCACTTCCCGAAACGCTGATCGAATCTGAATTGTTTGGCCATGAGGTCGGGGCCTTTCCAGGTGCGATCAGGGCACGGATGGGCAAGTTCGATCATGCGCGCGGGGGCACGATCCTGCTTGATGACATCAGTGCGATGCCACTGGAAATGCAGGGCAAGCTGCTGCGCGTGTTGCAAGACCGGGTGATCACGCCGCTTGGATCAAATGTGCAGCATGATCTGGATGTGCGTTTCATTGCCACCAGCCGCGTCCCGCTTGAGCGCGAGGTCGAAGCCGGGCGCTTTCGCGCTGATCTGCTGTATCGCCTCAATGCCATGAGCTTGCGTATCCCGGCGCTGTCAGAGCGCGTGGAGGATATCCCCGCCTTGTTCATGCGCCTTTTGTCCGAAGCATCTGCGCGCCACCGCCAGCCTTTGCGCCAGGTCAGCCCCGCGCTTCTGGCCGAAATCGCGCGCGCGCCATGGCCCGGAAATGTACGCGAGCTGCGCAACATGGCCGAACGCGTGGCGCTGCGGCTGGAAGGCGCACAGGATATCGCATCTGACACCAATGAGGCGCTAAGTCTATCTGAGCAGATGGCCTTACATGAGCGCAAGCTTTTGATTGATTCCCTGATCCGCCATAAAGGCGCGTTAAAGCCTGTCTACGAATCCCTTGGGCTGTCACGCAAAGCGCTCTACGACAAACTCTCGAAATATGGAATCGACAAGGCGCATTTTCAGGGGGCAGACGCCGACGACGAAAATGATTTAACCTGAGAATGTGTGCATTCTGACACATGACCTTTACCGTGTGTGTAGGTTTCTACACATGAAAGCGCATTTTGGCGCTAACATAGTTTGGAAAACTGGCCCTGCACCTTGCCAAGCAA